>JAYSVL010000519.1:0-10999 GCA_043718595.1 Gemmatimonadaceae bacterium | reverse complement strand
CAACGTCTTTAGCGTCTTGTTCAGAAGTCAGAATGAAAGGAATGAAGTTGAACAAAAAACGGCTCTTCCCCGTGTTTCTGCTTCCCCTTCCCTTTGTCTTGTTTGAAGAGCGTTGTACGGAAATGCATCAACCCGTTGACGTGTTTTTCATTGCTTACATCTACTTACATGAACTTCTTCGGTCACCAAGAAACAGCGATTCTCCTCGCAGTTCATCCGCGCGTTTTCGCGCAATTGGCGGCCGGCTATTTTGGCAGCGCGCCATTTACTCGGTGGCGGGTTCGCGCCATTCGCGGCTGTTTTTCTAGATGCCGCCAAACCATTCGTAGCCGTTGTCCGTGGCGTCTGTCGCAGCCGCAGTTCATTTCTTGGCGGTTCATTCGCGCGTTTTTCGCGTAATTCGCGGCCCGCTGTTATCAACAGCGCCAATCTCGCCACGCTGACCGTTCGCGCCCTTCGCGGCCTGCGGTGTTACGTGCCGCCGAACCATTCGTAGCCCTTGTCCGACCAGTATCCGCCGTTTCTCGCGGCCATAAACCGAATTTGGGTGAGGTACTTGGTGTTTTTGTATCCGAGTTTGACGGGCGAATGCACGCGCGCTGGTGCGCCATAGGCGGACGAGAGCATTTGTCCGTCTTTCGCTAACACGATCATCGTCTGCGGATGCACGACGCTTTCCAGATCCCAGCTTTCGTGGTAGTCGCCGTCAAACGACGCGAAGTCCACGTACTCGGCGTCTGGGAGTGGGCTCACCAGTTTCGCGATCTCGCGCATGGCAACGCCACCGAATGTGGCGACCGCGTTCCATCCCTCAACGCAAAAGTGATCGACGCGTTGTTCGGTGCGCGGCAGCGCCAGAAGCTGCGCCATCGTCAGCGTGACCGGGGTGCGCACCTGTCCGCCAATGTCGAGCGACCACGCTCCGTTCGCGGCGGCGTCCCACGTTGGCACAACCTTGGAGATGAAGTACGACGGGAATTGCGCCCCGGCCGTGACTGCAGATGCACGCGTGTGATTCATCGCCGTGTGACGGAACAGCCAGCGCTCCACGACTTCGTTCTGGCGCGTCGCAACGTCCAGCAACTTGCGCGCACTGTCTGGCCCCGCGCTGTTGCAGCCTGCGAGCAACGCCAGAGTGAGTGACGAACCGCCTACACGCAGAAATCCACGACGGGACACATCTCCCGACGCACCCGGTGCTGCATGCAGTGCACGTTGCTCAAGCGTCGCGACCGCTCGGTCAATCGCGCGCGTGGCCTGCGCCTGCAGCACGCGATCCGTCATGGTGTGCGCTCCGCTGAAGTGTCCGGTTTCACCGGCGCACGCCGCGGCAACAGTCCAAGAAACGGCCGCGCGTTTCGCGCTTCCGGCGACAGGCGATCACTGTGACCGCCCGTGATCATGCTGCGCAAGCTATACGGATCCACACTCAGCACCATGAACACGTGCACGACAGACAACGCGACCAGCAGCACCATCGCACTGAAATGCCAATAGCGCGCCCACACGTATCCGCCAAGCAGGTTGGTGAGCCAGCCAAGTGAGACAGGTTTCCAGATGGCGACGCCCGACACCACAATGACCGCCGCGACAAACGGCATGATAAAGTAGGTGCCCTTTTGCAGCGCATTGTGCTTGCCCTGCAGGGGATGATCAGGTCGGGCAAAGGTGTAGAACTTGATCATTTCCCACGCATCGCGCAGATCACCGCGTCGCGGCACGAGGTCGCGCCACTCGCCGTGCAGATAAATGAAACCCACGTACACCAGACCCGTGACGACAAGCACCCACATCATCGCGAAGTGCCAATGGCGGGCACCGCCGAGCCATCCACCAAAGGTGAGCCATGCCGGAATGGGCGTGCCTTCGAAGGGATAGCAGCAGAATGTCTCGCCGCGACGATGAAAGGCCGGATATGCGTTGAAAATGCGAAGACCGCTGCCGACCATGATCGTGAACGCGAGCGCGTTGATCCAGTGTGTGCTGCGCACGATCCAATGATGTCGCGGTTTCGCGCGCGGCTCACTCATGCGAATGACCTGTTGTCGGTGACTCGCTTGCGTCAATGCCGAGTGCAGCGTGCACGCGCGCACGCAAATCACGACCCGCCGGTTCTTGCGATCGCGCTGATTTGAGCGCGGTCAGAAACGCCTGTTCAAAGACAAAATGCGGTGGACAGTTGACGCACTCGGTGAGATGCGCGTCGACGGCAGCCATGTCCTCCGGTGATAGCTCACGATCCAGATAGTCCCACAGGCGACGCACTGTCTCTCGGCAGTCGAACACCGGCGTGACGTGGGCGATGGTGTCGGCAGCCATGCGTCAGCCCACCGCTCGCATTAACGGTGTGAAGTATCCCGCATCCCGCGCGTGCGAAAGCAACAACTCCTGCAACACGCGCCGCGCACGATACAACCTCGACCGAATGGTGCCAACGGGAACGCCGAGCAGTTCGGCGGCCTCGCCGTAGCCGTAGCCTTGCATGTCGACGAGTGCCACCACCAGACGGAACGGTTCGGTGAGTTGTTGCATCGCGCGCGCGATGGCTGGCGCCAGATCAATGCGGTCGAGCAGCAGCGATTCCCCATTGGCGACGGTTACGTTGTGCAACTGAATCGCGGCGTACGTTTCGTTCATCGGATCATCGTCCAGTGAAACGGTATCCCGGTCGTGTCCCACACCGCGCAGAAACACGTTCTTGCAGATCGTGAACAACCATCGTCGCATGTCCGCTCCCTCTTTGAACGTGTGTCGGCCACGGAAGGCGCAGATACGTTTCCTGCACCAGATCGTCCGCGTCGTCAGGTGCGCGCGTGAGTGAACGCGCGAAGCGCGCGACGTCGTCCAGACAGCGGAGCGCGTCATCGTCAAAAGCCAGTACGGGTACTGCGGGGTGTGGCGATTCGTCAGCGAACGTCATCGTGCGGCGGGGCAGCGAGTGTCGGTCGAAACAGCTATCCGCCTACGTCCGCAATGGTTCCCGTGGATCTGCGCCCCGCAAAATCTCAGGGGGTGATGACGATCGTGCTGACACTCATCGGTGGCATGGTGTACGTCAGCACATTGCCGCTGATCGTGGTCAGGTCTGGTTGGCGCACCGGATCGGTCGCGGCACCAGTCAGCGTGTAGAGACGCGCGCCGCGCAGACTCGCTGTGCCGGCGATGGTCGTGCGGGTGCTCTTGGCGCCGGACGATTTGTTGATCGCGACGATGACCACGTTGCCCGCGTCGTCCCGGCTGGCGTACACGGAACTGGCAACGGCATCTGACGTCGCGGCCCGGAGTCCGATGTCGCCGAAGTGACCACCGGCGCCGTCGTAGTTACGAAACATGCGAAACGCGCCGAAGACGTAGGCGTACGCCTTCTTGCCGTCGCCGCCATACGGTTGCGCGTAAATGCCAGCAATCGGCCAGATTGCCGCGGCGAACACACCCTCTCGACCAAACACGCCAAGCACGTCTGCTTGTGCAATCCCACCGGAAATGTCGCCGCCACGTCCGTAGAAGTACTCCGTGATGGCGATCTTCGTGCCCGGATAGTGTGCAGCGATCTGCGCCCTGAGCCGTGGCAGCAGGCCGACCGGCCCCGACGTCACTCCGCTCACCCAACTCTGTTCGTCATACGTGGGATCCCACAGACTGCGCGGTGCCTGCACACGCTTGTAAATCATCGCGCTGTCTTGTGGCGCGTAGTCGTTAGTGATTTCGCCGTTATTGGTGCCGGTGGCCGGATACCAATGCAAGTCGAGTACGTCGAGCAAGCGGCGACCATAGGTGCTTTCGGCAGCGCGCATGCGATCGAGGTACACGTCAAAGAAATTCTGTGTGCCAAATTGTGGATCCGGCGTGGGATACCGTCCGGCCACGGCAACACCGGCGTATGTCGCAACAGCGGGTCCAAACACCAACGCGTTCGGTGCGACACTCTTCACGGCGCGCGCATAAACAATGCTCGTGTCGATAAGGCCGGCGTACGTCTGTAACCGGGGCGCATTGGCTTTGTCGCCGATATCACTTTGAATTTGCTTGTGTGTTCCGTGCCACAGGTCCGGTTCGTTGTCCAGCGAGTAGAAGATCGGCGTGGTCGCATGGCCTGCATGACCAGGAAAGCGCGCCTCAAACCAGTTGACAAATTCATCCTGATACACAAATCCGTCTGACGTGTTCGGCGAGATGGACAATGCCGAGCCTTTGAACGCGCGACTGACGCGAAAGCGCAGCGCGAGTCTCGCCGCACGATTCGCGTCGGTCGTGTCAAGCGGAATGCCTGACGCATCAGCCGCGACATAGCCGAGCATCGGGATCGTCGCCATGAACCCCTGGTTGCGCGCGAACGACGGCGCGGCATGCGTTGCGACGGCCTGGCCTGGCGTGGTACTCTCACTCAGGTACTGATCATTCTGATATCGGTAATCATTTCCCGCGTTGCTGTAGTTGTTTTCCCAGTTGTACGCCGAGAGTCGATTACCGCCCATGCGGTTGAACGTCATTTCCGGCGGCGGCGTCGCACCTGAATAGTTGTCCGGCTCGTCGATGAAGTTGCCGCCGTAGATGAAACGCGAAATGTTGAACGTCGCGTCCATATCCACCGTGAACGTCAGATCGGATGCGGGGATGGGAAGACGTGGGCGCGGCTCAACCGGAGGCGACGTCGGCGGATCGACGCTCGCGGATGTGTCAGGAATGTGTCCACTGCAGGCGATGCTGACGACGGTCAACGCCAGCGTGCCATGGCGGACAAGTATCGAGAGTACCGCGTCGGCGTCGGCGCGAGTCGTCATAAGGAGGTGCGGTTCGTGAATGCGGCGTTCGACCGTGTGTCGTTAACAATCTGACACCGGAGCGCCACCGAAGTCACGCCTTCATGGTGTCACGGTGCTGGCCTGCGATACAGTCCGACCAACACCGCCTTGCCGCGAACGTGTCCCTGCATGGCCGCCATCACCGCAGCGCGCGTCGCGGGCACGGCGAGCCCAACGGCTGCAACGTTGACCATCACATCCAGCGCATACAGTTCAAACTGATAGTGATGCATGGGCCCGGTGGATGGTGCCGCTGGGCCTCGATAGTACGGCCCACTGGCACTGATTTGTCGCATGCCAGTCGAAACCTGTAGTCCTTGCGGAATCCCTTCAGCTAACGACGTGGCGGTGCCGGGAATATTCCACACCATCCAATGCAGCAGATCATCGGTGCCGTCACCAATCGCGACATCGGCGTCGTGTACGATGAGCACAAAGCTGCGCGTCGAGTCTGGTGCACCACTCCAGTTGAGCGGCGGCGAGACATCGTGCCCGGTTTGCGCATGCTTCGCCGGAATCTGTCCGCCGTCTGTAAACGCAGCGCTCGACAGCGTCATGACGACAATGCCGCGCGGACGCGTGCCGCCACCACCGCCACGACCGGGTTGCGCCGCAGTTGGCGTCACCGGTTGCGTCTGCGCGCGCGCAACAGTCGCGCAACACATCGCGAGCACCAGTGTGAGCACACGCGTACGTCGCGCCGAGATGTGTGAATCTCGACTGCCCATCGCGGTATTCACTTGAACGATGCCGGTTGCAGCTTGCGCCAGGCGTCGTAACGTATGCGGAGCGTCTTCACCGGATTCAGATTCTCTCCCGCTTTGATCGCGTTCGGGCCGCCCTGCTCCGGCTGGGTGACGGTGATGTACATCGCGTACTTGCCATTGTTGTGCGAGTCGCCATTCGTGTCGTTCTTGTCCGCCATCAAGATGTACGAGATGTGCGACGTCTTGCCTTCGCATGGAACGAGGGGCCTCGAACCGTCTGCGGGCAGTGGCGGGCAGGTGCAGCGACTGTCACCACCAAACGTGTCAGCCGTTTCGAGCGCCGCCATCACGCGATCGGTGAGTGCGCCCGTAGTGTAGAGAAACGCCTTTACCGCACTCGGAATGACTTCACCGGGGCGCAGAATGTTACCCTGAATGGAATAGTAGATCTGTGTGCCGGGCACACGTCCCTGAATGTCCTGTGAGACGTAACCGTTCGTGAGGCCTGAGTGTCCAGCGGTGCGTCCCTGCAAATCGAGAATGCCAAACTGTCGCGACTGATACGCCGGGTCGGCGGAGAGCATCTCAATGATACGCGCGGGATCGGTGCCCTTTTGCAGCTCGGTGTAGACAAGCATTTGATTGGCGTGAGTCCCATCAACGCCGGCCTGGCAAGCGGCAACACCTTTGCCAGGCACGACCACCGCTTGCACACCCATCAAGAATGCGTCGTTGTTGTTGACGCAGGTCGCTGACGCGATCACGACGCGACCGGTCGCCATGTCGATGGCGATAACGGACCACGTCGCGTGTGCGACGCCGGGGAGTGTCACGAGCAGCGCGCTTAACAGTGCGGCGCGACGTGAGAGTCGTGTAAAAAGGGAGAGCGTCATGAGCGAAACGTGTGTCCGGTGTGTTGTGAGAGTCAGGTCGTCACTTGGTGAGCGTCACAGTGCCCACCGCAGTGCTGCCCGATGTGAAGAACACGGAGAAGTTGAGTTGCAGTTGCGTGGCCGAAATGGTGCCCGTGGCCGTCCAGCGCTGGATCGCGGTGTTGGGCACGTTGGTGCCGGTCGCCTCAATGTTCGCCACACCAGCCGTCGACGAATTAACGATAGTGCCGGTGATGTTCCCCATTTCGGGCACGTTGCCGGTAAAGCTGGCGGTGGTTGAGGAGTAACTTGCCGTGCGCGTCGTTGGGCCAACCGCTCCGCCACCGAGCACTGATCCACTGGCCGACGCCGTCACCGTCACTGTTGAATTGGCGTTGACGACGATCGTGGCCGACGCAACGTCCGTCGAGCCAAACGTGGTGTTAATCCATGTCCCGGTGTAGGTACCCGCATAGAGCGATGGATTGAGCGCCGCCAACGCCGTCGCGGTGAACACGACGTTCAGTGTACCAACGGACGCCGTCACGGTTTGCGTGCCGACTGTCGGCCCAAGCGACCAGCCGCCGAGTGTCGCGATGCCCTGCGCGGTGGTGAACGGTGTTGCGCCGGTGATTGTACCACCGCCACTGCTCACGGCGAAGATCACCGAACGATCCGCAATTGGATTGCCAAATCGATCACTCAACTTCACCGCAAGCGATTGCGCCAGGTCAGCACTCGGCACCGATGTTTGATTGTCGCCTGAGAGTTTGGCGAGAATCGCTGCCGGACCCGTGATGCCCGTTGCGGAGAAGACTGCCGGATTGCCGGTGAGACCAGTTCCGGTTGCTGTTGCGGTCAGCGTGTTGCTGCCGGTCGCATTGCCCAGCACCCAACCACTAGCACGGGCCGTGCCATCGGCACCGGTTGTCTGAATCGCGCCGGTCACTGAACCTCCGCCCTGCGTCACGCTGAAGGTGACGGGAACGCCACTGATGCCGTTGCCGAATTGATCAGCAACCTTGACGGCCGGTAGTGTGAGCAACGCCGAACCCGAGGCAATGATTTGTGCATCGCCGGCAACTTTGGTTACGGTGGTTGGGCTGCCCGCACTTACCGTGGCGACAAAGGTCGTGATCAAGTTTGTGCCGCTCACCGCGGCCGTGACGGACTGTGAGCCTGGCACGGTGCCCAGTGTCCACGCGCCGAGCGTGGCGAGGCCGTCTGCGCCGGTAATCTGCGTCGCGCCAGTGATCGCGCCGCTGTTTGCTGCCACAACAAAGTTGACCGTCGCTCCCGCAATGCCATTGCCAAATTGATCCGTCACGCGCACGGCTGGTCGCGTTGTCACAATTTGCCCAACGATCCCCGTCTGCGCATCGCCGGCTACTTTGCTCGCCGACGCTGCCGCACCAGCGCGCGTCGTGATGGTGAAGGTGGCGGCCGGCAGTGCGCCGATTGACGCGGTGAGTGTGTTCGTGCCCGGCGCCGTGCCGAGTGTCCATGCGGGAACGGTCGCGATACCATCGGTGCCGCTGGTTGCGGTGCCAGTCGTCGCACCGCCGATTGTGCCACCACCTTGTGTTATAGCGAATGATACCGCGACACCAGGCACCACGTTGCCGAATTGATCGTTAATACGAATAGACGGGCGCGTCGACACTACGTCGCCCACGATCGCCGTTTGTGCATCACCGGCAACTTTGGTTAGCGTCGCTGCATTGCCCGCGCGCGCCGTCGCCGTGAACGTCAAACTCGATCCGCCGGTTGCCGTCGCACTCAGCGCATTGGTGCCTGACACGGTGCCCAGTGTCCATGTGCCGGCACGCGCCAGACCGGTGGCATCAGACACGCCAGATGCTGCCGATAGCGAGCCACCCCCACTGGCTACGACAAAGGTGACGGTGACTCCGCTCGCCGCCGCTCCGCTTCTCGTGGCGCGTACGGCTGGGCCAATACTTACCGCCTGCCCGACTGTCGCCGTCTGCCCGTCGCCGTCCGCAATGGACAACACGACTGGGCCACTCGGCGTTGCGGTGCTGCTGTCGGACGAACACGCCGCCAACAGAACGAGCGACAGCGTTGCACAGAGCCACCGGCGTGAGTGAACCATGGTCAGACGAGTGACGCGCATGAATGCTCCCGGTTCGGTTAAGTGGGCAGTGCATCGCGCGCCGTGCGCGACCCGCTGCATGGTGTTCGTTCACCTACGCGTTCAACCGCCGTCACGCTGACGACTCGGCCACCAGTTGAATCGGCCAGCGAGGATCAGGGTCGCCGGGGCCAGCGCGAGTCGCACTAACGTTGCATCCAACACGATGACAACCGCTAGAGTAAATCCGATCATGGCGAGTGGCAGCATGGAGTTGAAGGCGAACGCGATGAACACGCCAACCATCACCATGGCCGCGCGCGAAATCGTCCCACCCATCATGGCCAGGCCATCGACAACAGCCATCGTGTGCGACGCGCCCTGTGCGCGCGCATCGCGGACGCCGGTGAGCAGAAACAGTTCATAGTCCATACTGACGCCAAACGCCGCGCCAAAGGCGAGCACCGGCACGGAAGGGAAAATGCTACCCATCGCCTGATGGCCGAGCAGCGCGACGCCAAACCCGCGCTGAAACACAAGCACCGTCGCGCCAAGTGCGGCCGCGGCTACCAACAGGTTGAGGAGCACCGCTTTCGCAGCGACAACCGGTGCGCGAAACAGCACCAGCAGCGCTACAAACGACGCGAGTGCCGTTGCCAGAACAATCCATGGCAGCGACCGGCGCAGTGCCTGTTCGTAGTCCAGCACGTACGCGGGCAGTCCGCCGACCTGTACCGTTGCGCCGCGCATGCCGGTGGCTGCCACGACATCAAGCGCGCGCACGGCCGACACCAGTCGTACCGCGCCGTCAGCACCGCTCGCGTGCGACGGAATCAGGTCGAGACGCGTTTGGCGATTGTTGGCTGCGACGTACGTGCGTTGGAGACGTGCCGGCATGACCTGCTTGGCGACCAGCAACTCGCCCGTACCGATCGTGGCCAGACTGCGCACGTCTCCGGCACCCTCGAGCCGACGAAGCGCATCGCCGAGTCGTTGCAGTGCCGTCCATCCTGCAGGCGAGAGTACTTCCGTGCCTGCGGGAAGCGTGAGCAGCACCGTCGATGCACCAGCGACGCCCGCGCGTTGCATGCGATCGAGTTCGTCTAACGACTGTGCGGCTTCGGCGCGCGGTGGCAGCCATCCGTTCATTGGTGTGGCCAGTCGAGCGTCTCTTGCCTGAAGGGCAAGGGTGAGCAGCGGCACCAGGCTGATGATCAGTACATACGCTGGATGGCGCGCGACAAACGCACCCCATCGTCGCCAACGTTCCGCCGATGCCGCATGGCGTCCGCGGTGCGATTCGTTTGCGCCTGCGTCATTCGCGTCGCGCCGGAGGAGCGTCGTTGTCACCATGCTCGCGAGCAGCGCCACACCCGCGCCGATTGCCGCGGCCGCACGCAGTTCACCGGTGGGCGCGATGGTGAGTCCGACAAAACCACAGGCGACAACGGCACCCGCCATGCGCACCGCGTGCACGGCGACTGGCGCGCGATCGTCACGACCCGGCCACCGTGTGATCAGCAGCGCGTAATCGATCGTCAGGGCAAAGCCCATGATCGAGATCAGCGGTTTGGTGAGCACCGTTGGGGGGAGCAGTGTACTGAGCGCGCCACTCGCGCCATTGGCAATGGTGATGACCAGCGCGGCGCAGACCATCGCGCCGATGACGAGTGGCAGGGAGCCAAAGGCAATGAGCATGACGACGATCGTGATCGGTATCGCCAGCCGTTCTGCCTCTCGCAACGCGTCGGCCCCGCTCGTGCGCAGATCGGCGACGAACGCTGACTGCCCTGTCCAGCGCATCTGCAGCTTGGTGTTGCGCCCGTGCTCGCGCGCGACAATTGCTTGCGTCACCGCCCGCAGCGCGACGACGGCGGCCGGGTCGTCGGATGTGAGACCAACGATCGCAATCGCCGAATGTCGGTCCGTCCCGATGAGGAGCGTATCAAGCAACGTGGCGGGCGACGCCACGGTGGCGACCAGCGGCTGGGCAAGCACTGGCTGCAGTAGACGACGGACCTCGGCGCGACCGGCGTCCACGTTTGTCGAATCGATAAGTCCACTGATCACCAGCAGCGCACGCGTCGCGCCCTGCGAACCAAACTCGTCGCGCATGGTGTTCGCGACGACCGCCGACTCACTCCCGGACACAGCGGTGACGGCTCGCAACGCGTGGTCGAGTCGCCCAGCAAACGGAAGGAGCGCCGCTGCGAGAGTGATCCAGCCGAGTAACGCCCGAAAGGACAGCACGCGTGCAACCCGTCGCACTCGGGTACTCCTGTGTTTGAGACAGTATCGTGATGAGTCTTAGATGCCAGTCGCACTGAAGAGTACGCGCTTACGTAGTCAGTTCGCGCGTCTGACGCGTATACTTTCGCAAACCGTCGTTCTCGTTGGGCGTGGTTCTCGCCCGCCACACCCCAGTTCGGAGTTACCGTGGCACGTCGTCACTATCCGCTGTCTACCGTCGCGTGCCTCGCGGCGACGTTGAGTCTGTCTCATCCGACCGGTGTTGCTGGTTCACCG
>JAYSVL010000518.1:0-11005 GCA_043718595.1 Gemmatimonadaceae bacterium | reverse complement strand
GCCACGGTCTCGATAAGCTGACCGTCGGCCAGACGGAAGAGAAATTTCTCGGTCCCGTCCGTTGATGACTGCCGCATCGCCAGCTCGGGCCGTGGCAGTGTAAACGCCAATGCCAGCGCCTCTCGCAACGCAGTCGGGAGCTCGGTGATCGCGTCGAAGGCGGCGACCGGTACCTCCCACAGTCGGCGAAACACCTGCGCTGCGCGGTACGTCGCCTCTCCGCGATCGACGAACCACTCCCGAAGGCGCGCGAGCGCCGCGTCCGGAGCGAGGTCAAGGAGATTTTCACGCGCATCGGGCGCGCCGACCGCGGACTCGTGCCGTGTCATCGCAGCGTACTGCTGAGGGAGTACTGGTACAGCGGGCCAAGCCCCGACACACCCTCCTCACGCGCGATGCCGACGACGTACTGGGCGAACCGGAGTGCGAACCCGTAGCGAACGCGAGATACGCTACGGCCACCCAGCGAGGTGCGAAGAAACGACGCGCGCGCCTCGAGCACATCAAGATTCAGCGCCGAGAAAATGCCTGATTCTTTGGCACCTCGATTGACGCCGTTGTAACTCGCCCCGAGCCGAACGTCGCGTGCCGTCGTACCTGCCACACGCGCGTCAAATGCGACAAGCAGCGCCGGTCGGTCATCAATCTCGCGGCCCGGGCGCCAGAGAAAACTGGACGCCGCGAACCGGCCGTTTCGCCACGGCAAGTCATGGACGACAATGCCGAGATCTGCCGCCACCGCGTGCCGCACCTCTCGCTCCGCGCTCCCTTGCCGCCAACGGGCGGCGACTCCAACTGACACACGTGGCAGCACATCGCGCGACACGGACCCCGACACAAGGAGGCTATTGTACGGAACCTCGCCCACGCTCTGTGGGTCCGTGTCCGTGCGCAGAATGTTGGCTACCGCGGCTCTGGCGACGGAGCCCGCGAAGGTGTATCCCGTTGGCCGACGGTAGGCCACCGACATCAGCTGACTGCCGATGCCCTGATCCTGCTGCGTCGTGATCGCCGCCACGCCGAAGCGCCATCGCTCCGTCTTCCGCAACACAGCGGTCGCCGGGTTCCACAGTCCGCTTCCAGACTCGACCGCGAGCGCGGCAGGTTCGAGCACCGCCCCTAGTGGAAATTCGAGCAAATCGCGGGCGGGGATTGGCTGTGCGCCGACTGCTCCGGCCAGCAACAGTGCGGGCAAGCCGCAGCACCACGAGAGACGCATTGCGAGGAGTGTAACGGCTCTGGCGGAGACGGGTCAAGCAGCGGCGAGCGCACGACATCGCTTCCACGAGCTGGGTAAGGCCTTTAAGTTCAAAAGGTTGTACCCTCCAACGAAAACTTCGCCCTTTATCTCTTCACTGAGTCCTGCCTGCGTCGCGGTGCGTCTCGCTACGCGAATCACCGATGCAGTGCTTACCGAGTCGGCACTTGCCGCGACGGCATGCTCCGGTGCAGGCGCGTCGCTTGCTCACGCCATCTGAAGCACCTTTGTCGCAGCTGCACGCGCTGGGCGCGACCTCCAGCGTGCTTAGCGTGTCCCAGCGTGATTTGGCACCGCCGATCTGCTGCCCCGCGCACAGCGTGTGAGCACGAACTTCGTTCTGCGCATCGTCGCTAGTCGCGCGTCGACATACCATGTCATCCCATGTCGCTTTCATCGCGGCGTCCTCGCGCCAGGAGTTTCGTTCGTGACCGAGTCCCAAATTCGTCCGTCCATCGCCACATCCGAGTCCACGGCGCCGCACGGTAACAACGTGCTCGCGACCACGCTGCGCTCTGACGCCTGCGGGATGCTGCGACATGCCGATGTGGGACGAACAGTGCAACTCGGCGGCTGGGTCCACCGCAGTCGAGACCTGGGTGGACTGGTGTTCATCGACTTGCGCGACCGCACCGGTCTGCTCCAGCTCGCGTTTGGACCGCGCTGGACCGCCCCCGACGTTCTTGCCGCCGCGGCCTCGGTTGGCATCGAGTCGGTGATCCTCTGCGAAGGGCTCGTCGTTGCGCGTGATGCAGATCGCGTGAACAGCGATGTCGCCAGCGGAGAGGTCGAACTGCGCGTCACGGCCCTGCGCGTCGTCGGGCCAGCGGTCACGCCGGCCTTACAAGTGGCGCGCGGAAAGCATGAAAAACTCGCCGCCGAAGACCTGCGCCTGCGCCATCGTTATCTCGACCTGCGTCGCCCGGAGTTGCAGGAGAATCTCATCCTGCGACACCGACTGTTGCAGGTTACCCGTCGCCTCTTGAGCGATCGTGGCTACCTCGAACTGGAGACGCCGATCCTCACCAAACCGACGCCCGAGGGCGCGCGCGATTACCTCGTGCCAAGTCGCGTACATCCGGGTGAGTTTTACGCGCTTCCCCAGTCGCCGCAGATCTATAAGCAGCTGTTCATGTGCTGCGGCTTCGACCGCTACTTCCAAATCGCGCGTTGCTTTCGGGACGAGGACCTGCGGGCCGATCGGCAGCCCGAGTTCACGCAAATCGATGTCGAAGCGTCGTTCGTCGAGCAGGAAGACATTCTGGCGCTCGCGGAAGCACTGGTTGGCGCGTTATGGCAAGAAGGCGGTCACGTCATCCCGGCGCAGTTTCCGCGGATGACATATGAAGATGCGATGGAGTCATACGGCTGCGACCGTCCCGACCTGCGCTATGGCCTGCCGATTCGCGATTACAGCGCAGCATTTGCCGACGTGGAGTTTGGTATAACACGCAATGCCATTGCCTCTGGCGCGCGCGTGCGCGGCATCGTCGTGCCGGGTGCCGCCGCGTGGAGTCGAAAGCAAGTTGATGAACTGGAGGCGCTGGCCAAGGGAGCGGGTGTCGCTGGCCTGCTGCGAATTCGCCTCGCCGACGGCACGTATGAAGGGCCGTTAGCGAAGTACCTCACGGAGTCACTGCAAGCATCGCTGCGTATGCAGAACGGAGATCTCGCACTGTTGGTCGCTGCCCCAGACCGTGTCGCCAATCCGGCGCTCGATCGCGTGCGACAGGAGTGCGCGCGGCGACTCGATTTGATCGACGCGGCGGCGCAGCAATTTCTCTGGGTCGTGGATTTCCCAATGTTCGAAGAAGATCCTGACACGGGGGCGCTGGCTGCAGTGCATCACCCGTTCACCGCACCGCATCCTGCAGACATGCGCGATTTTCCGGACACGCCCGCCCGCTGGCGCGCACTCGCCTACGATGTCGTGCTCAACGGCACCGAGCTTGGTGGTGGAAGCATTCGCACCAGTGATCCGGCGGTGCAGTCCCGCATGTTCTCGCTCCTCGGCATTGGCGATACCGCGGAACAAGAGCGGCGATTCGGATTTCTGCTCGAAGGGCTGCGCGCCGGTGCACCGCCGCATGGTGGCATCGCCCTCGGATTCGATCGTATCGCGATGCTGCTGGCTGGCGCGCCATCCTTGCGTGACGTGATCGCATTTCCAAAGACTACCGCTGCTCGCGCGCTCTTTGAGGGCGCGCCAGTGGCCGTGTCGGCGCACGACTTGAGTGACTTGGGCCTGGCCGTGCAGTTACGCGGGAACGTGGCATGACCGCACCGACGGCACGCGTGTCGGTGGAAGGAGCAGACCTGCTGCTGCTGACCGGTGTGAATGATGCGAATCTGGTTGAGCTGGCTCGCTCTTCCGGAGCGCGCGTTGCGCTGCGTGGTGACGCGCTGGCGATCAGCGGCGATGCCGATGCCGTGGCGCGCGCCGAGCAGATGGCCATCGCGATGGTGAGCATGGCCCGGGAAGGCCGCGCGTTGGGCGCAGATGACGTGCTCCGCCTCTCGCTTGCCGACAAGCCGACGGACGCACTCGGCGTACCAAACGGCAGCGCGCTCGTATTGCCGGGCGCGCGTCGCTCCGTGCAGCCGAAAACGCCAGGTCAGGCTGAGTACCTTAAGCAGATCGCCGACTTCGACATCGTCGTTGGCATTGGGCCTGCCGGTACGGGTAAGACGTACCTGGCCGTCGCCGCCGCAGTCGATGCCCTCATGCGTAAGCGTGTGCGACGCATCATTCTCGCGCGACCAGCGGTCGAGGCAGGTGAGAACCTCGGATTTCTGCCCGGTGACATGCAAGCGAAAGTCGATCCGTACCTTCGTCCATTGTACGACGCGCTCGACGATTTCATGCCCGCCGAACGCATCGTAAAGTTGATCGAATCGCGCACCATTGAGGTGGCACCGCTGGCGTTTATGCGTGGACGCACGCTCGGTGACGCGTTCGTCATCCTGGATGAAGCGCAAAACGCGACCGCGTTGCAGATGAAGATGTTTCTCACGCGACTCGGCGTGAACTCGAAGATTGTCATCACTGGTGACAAGACACAGGTTGACCTGCCTAAGCGCGAAGACTCGGGGCTGATGCAGATCGAACGCATTTTGTTTGGTATCGAAGGCATCAGCTTCCACTATTTCACGGATGCCGACGTCGTCCGTCATCGTCTCGTCCGCGACATTATCCGCGCATACAACGAGGATGCGGTTGGAGCGTGATCACGCGTGAGCAGATCGACGAAGCAGACACCCCCACGAGCGCGTGCGCGTTCAGTTGCAGTGCAAGTTGATGGAGTGCGCGCCGTCGTCGCAACGCGTCGCCTTGCCGCGTTGGCGGAGTGTGTATTGTCGGCGCTCCGGGTGCCGCGCGCGATGTTGTCGATAACACTCGTCGACGAACGGCACATGGCCATGCTCAATCGTCGGCATCTCGGACACCGCGGCCCCACGGACGTCATCACCTTTGCGCTTGGCAAAGACTGCGCCGGCGCCCTGCTCGCCGATATCTACATGTGTCCCACTGTCGCGCGCGCCCAGGCGATCAATCACGGCGTTGGCGTGCGCGAAGAACTGGCTCGGCTGGTCGTGCACGGGACGTTGCACGCGTGCGGGTGGGATCATCCGCTAGAGGACCGCACCGACAGCGCCATGTGGCGGCGTCAAGAGCATTTGCTGAAACGGTTCTGGCCATTGCGCGGAACGACATCGTGAATCTCGTCGCGTGGTCGATTGCGGCGTTGGGCGCAGGCCTTGCCGCACTCGCAGCGGTTGCCGACGGCGCGTTGTTGGCGGAGACGCCGCATAACACAACGGTAGGCGATCGGGCAAGCGCGGCGTCGGCACTGCCACTGATACCGCGCGCTGTTCCATCACGCGAGCGCACACATCGCGCGTTGGCGTTCGCCCGCGTGCTCGGGCATGGCATGGCCGGCAGTGCCATCGCGATCGCCGTTGGGCTAGCCGAGCGCGGCACACCGCAGGCACTCGCGGTGCTCGCTGTCGCCGGGTTGATTACCATTGCGGCTGCCGAGAGCGCGGCTCGCGCCATTGGTGATGCGCTCGGTGATGGCGCCGCGCATCGATTGCGATGGTTTACGGCGCTCACGGAGGCTGCGCTCGCACCGATCGTGCGACTGGGAGAATGGCTTGATGCGGCACTCGCCGAAGCGGTATCGGACGCCAATGCGACGGTGGAACGGCGAGAGGAGGCAGCCGCGCAGTTTCGCGAGGTGATTACCAGCGAAGCAGACGTGTCAGTCGATGAACGCGATCTGCTACTCGGCATTTTTGATTTTGGCGAGACGACCGCCGCCGAAGTGATGGTCCCGCGTGTGGACATTATTGGCATTGAGAAAGCGACGCCATGGTCGGAGGTGCTCGATCGCGTGCGCAGCGCGCAACACTCGCGGGTACCGGTGTTTGAAGAAACCGTCGACGAGATCATCGGCGTGCTGTACGCAAAGGACTTGCTGCAGTCGGTGCTCGACGATGCAGAACCATCCGCCGGTTGGCTGTCACTCATTCGTCCGGTTGCCTTTATTCCCTCCTCGAAGCGCATCGCCGACCTGTTGCGCGAATTCCGCGGGACCGGTCGGCACATTGCGATTGTCGCCGATGAGTACGGCGGGACCGAGGGGCTAGTGACGATTGAGGACGTATTGGAAGAACTCGTCGGCGAAATTCGCGATGAGTACGATCAGGAAGAGGGGCGTGTCCGCTCCGAAGACGACACGCGGTTCTGGGTCTCCGGCGGCATGAATCTCAGCGACCTGTCGGAAGCGCTGGCCCATGATTTTGAGCGCGACCATGTGACCTCGGTCGGCGGCCTGATTCTCGATCTGCTCGGTCGCGTGCCGCGTGCTGGCGAATCGCTTACCATCGGTCCGTTTCGCGTCATCGTCGAACGTGTCGTGCGGCGCAAGATTGAACGAGTATTCTTTGAGCGGCTGTCCGACCACGCCGGCGGAGTAGCCTGATGTCCGTGTTCATCATGTTGATCGTCGTTGCCTTCGTCGCCGTGATCACGGCCGGGGCGACCGCGGTGCGCGTGGTGAGCCGACTCTGGCTTCGTCACTGGATTGAACACAGTTATGGCGACGCTGGCTCGATGTCGCGATACTTTGAGCGACCGGCCCGTCTAACGCATGCGGCAGACACCGGCAGCATGTTGATGGTCTTCACCGTGGGCGCGCTGTTGGCCGGCAGCGAAGGGTCCACGCCGTGGGCGTTCGCTCGTGACGCGGTGTTGTTTCTTACGCTGCTGCTGGTCGTTGGGCAACTCATCCCACGCGCCATCGGGCGACGCTGGGCACCGCAACTCGTGCCGCTCCTCGTGCCGCTGCTGCGCCTCGTGGACCTGATCGTGACCCCGTTCGGACGTATTGCGCAGGCCGTGAGCGCCATGGTGATGCCCTCAAAGCGCACCGCGATGGCGGACACACGCGAAGGGCTGGAAGAGTTGCTGCGCGATGGCGCCTTCGACGGTATGGGATCGCGTGAGGAGATGGACATTATCTCTGGCGTGATGCAGTTCGGCGACAAGACCGTTGCCGACGTCATGACCGCGCGCACGGACATGTTTGCGATTGACGGAGCGCGACAGCCGATGGACATCGCGCGTGCCGTCGCACAATCCGCATACAGTCGAGTGCCGATCTATCGCGAGGAGCCGAGCAATATCGTTGGCATGATCCATGTCCTTGATGTGTTTCGCCTGGCCGGGGAACGCATGCCGTCGCTGCGGCCGGTCACGATCACCTCGCCATCCAGACCGGCCAACGAATTGCTGTTTGAGTTTCTTCGTGCGCGTCGACAGCTGGCGATCGTTCGCGACGACGCCGACGACGTCGTTGGATTGGTGACGATGGAGGATCTGCTCGAAGAATTGGTCGGCGACATTCGTGATGAACACGATGAGCCAATCGCGCGTGACGCCGGTGCAACGGGGAGCGACTCGTGACAGCATCGCTTTCGTCCAGTCACTCGAGGCTGTTGGCGGATTTTCGCACAGGGCGCATCGCAGCGCTCGCTCGCGCCGTAAGCATCGTCGAAAATCATCGCGACGGATTCGGTGCGTTGCTCACCCAGATGCATCCACTGGTCGGTCGCGCACGGCGCGTTGGCATTACCGGTCCACCTGGTGCGGGGAAGAGCACGCTCACGACTCGGCTCGCGCTCGCCTATCGCGCAGCGGGATTGCGCGTCGGTATTGTCGCGGTCGATCCGACGTCCCCGTTTACCGGCGGAGCGCTCCTCGGCGACCGCATTCGCATGGAAGACGTCGCGCTTGATCCAGGTGTCTTTATTCGATCGATGGCGACGCGAGGGTCGCTCGGTGGTCTTGCGACCGCGACGCGCGAAGTGTGCGATGTCATTGATGCGTTCGGCATGGACGTGATCCTGCTGGAAACTGTTGGTGTTGGGCAGAGCGAGCTCGATGTGGCGCGTGCGGCAGACACGACGCTGCTTGTCCTCGTACCGGAATCGGGCGACGCGATCCAGACGCTCAAGGCAGGCGTGATGGAGATCGCGGATGTCTTCACCGTGAACAAGGCCGACCGGCCCGGCGCCGATCGCTTACGAAACGACATCGAGTTGATGCTCGGGCTTCGCAGTGGCGCCTCAACACATGTGCCGGCGCATCACGGCGTCGACCTGCGCAGTCTCGCCGACCGCGACGCGCTCCGTGACGCGATGAACCCGGCGCGCGCAGCCCGTGCCGCTGGCCTCGCGGCTGAGCCCGAGCAGTGGACGCCGCCGGTACTTCGTACGGTGGCGGCAAATGGCGACGGTATCCCTGAGGTCGTGGACGCCCTGCAGCGGCATTTCGGCTATCTTGTGCGAAGCGGCGAGCTGGCGGCGCGGCGGCGGGTGCGTCTGCGCGAGCGTGTCATGGAGGTCGTGGAGCAGCAATTGCGGGAGCGCCTGTGGACCGACGCCAGCACGTTGACGTGGCTCGACGGGCAATTGTCGGCGTTGGAAGCTGGAGAGATCGCACCGTTCGCGGTGGCCGACGTACTGCGGGCGCGCAGCGGACATCTCCTGACGACTGTGTGGCAGAGCCCTTCTACCGGGAAGACTGGATGACGACGATCGCAAACCTCGAAGATGTGGTACGCCAGCAGCAGGACGAACTCGAGCGGTTGCGACACGAAGTACGCAACTGGCGGTCTCAGTACGACGCCGGGCGCGTACGCGACATCGCGTTCACCAATTCCGCGTCTGAGGTCACACCGCTCTGCACCGCGCTCGACCTCGCCGACTCCGCCGGCACAGCGTTCGAAGTGCCTGGGCAGTTTCCGTTTACGCGCGGTATTCACCCCACGGGCTACCGCGGCAAGTTGTGGACGATGCGACAGTTTGCCGGCTTCGGTACCGCACGCGAAACGAATCAGCGTTACAAATATTTGCTGTCGCAGGGGCAAACAGGCCTCTCGGTGGCATTCGATTTCCCGACGCTGATGGGCTACGACTCCGATCACCCGCGCTCAGAGGGTGAAGTTGGCAAGTGTGGCGTCGCGATCTCGTCGCTGGCGGACATGGAGACGCTCTTCGACGGGATACCGCTCGACAAAGTGTCGACGTCGATGACGATCAACGGACCAGCGATCATTCTGCTCTGCTTTTACATCGCCGCCGCAGAGAAGCAGGGCGTCAGCGCAGCGAAAATTCAGGGCACGGTGCAGAATGACATCCTCAAGGAATACATGGCGCAGCACGCGTGGTGTTTTCCCATTGAGCCCGCACTGCGCCTGATCGTGGATGGTTTTGCATGGTGCGCGGAACACGCTCCGCACTGGAACACGATTTCAATTTCCGGCTATCACATCCGCGAAGCAGGCGCAACAGCGGCGCAAGAGCTCGCGTTTACACTCGCCGACGGATTCACATACGTGGAACGTGGTGTGGCTCGCGGACTCGATGTGGACGACTTCGCTCCGCGTTTGTCGTTCTTCTGGGACATTCACAACGACTTCTTTGAGGAGATCGCGAAGCTGCGGGCGGCGCGACGCATTTGGGCGCGTCACCTCAAGGAGCGCTTTGGCGCGAAAAATCCGCGGTCGTGGATGATGCGCTTCCATTCGCAGACGGCGGGTGTCACGCTCACCGCACAGCAACCCACAAACAACGTGGTGCGCGTCGCCTATCAGGCTCTCGCCGCCGTGCTTGGTGGCACGCAATCGCTGCACACCAACTCGCTGGACGAAACGCTGTCGCTACCCACAGAGTCTGCTGTCGAAGTGGCACTGCGCACGCAGCAAATTCTCGCTTATGAAACGGGCGTGCCCAACGTGATCGATCCGTTGGGTGGCTCATATTACGTCGAAGCGATGACCGACCAGCTTGAGCGCGACGCCGAAGCGCTGTTTGAGCAGATCGCCAGCGTTGGTGGCGTCGTGCGTGGCCTCGAAGATGGCTGGTTCCAAAAGCGCATCGCCGAGAGTGCCGCGCGACAGCAGTGGGAGATTGAACAGCACCGCAAGCTTGTCGTCGGCGTGAACGAGTTCGTCACCGATGATCAGGGGCTGTCCATTCCTACGTTGCGTATCGGCGAAGAAGCCGATCGCGAGCAGCGTGACAAGTTGGCCGCACTCCGTGCACGTCGCGACAGCGACATTGTCACGCAGCGCCTTGATGCTCTGCGCGCCGCCGCGCGAAGTGACACCAACGTTGTCCCGTTTATCCTCGACTGCGCTCGTGCGTATTGCACGCTCTTCGAGATCCGCGCGGCACTTGAAGATGTGTTTGGTGCCTATCGCGAGCCGGTGTTCTTCTGACCAAGACTCCGTGGTGGGCAACACAGTTCGATGCGCATTACCTGCACGAGTACGAACCGATATTCGATGTCGTCCGCGACCGGCGCGAAGTCGCACGATTAATCGACTTACTCGAGTTACCTTCAGGCGCACGTGTGCTGGATGTACCGTGCGGGCAGGGGCGCCATGCCCATCTGCTGGCCGAGGCGGGATTTAATGTTGATGGCCTCGACTATTCGGCAGACTTGCTGGCTGTTGCCGCGAAGCGGGGAACCGGCTCTCGGTTGCGATACACGCGCGGCGACATGCGCAAACTGCCCGCGCGATGGACGGAGCGATTTGATGGCGTGGCCAATCTGTTCACGTCCTTCGGCTTCTTTGATTCACCGCGCGACGACTTGACCGTACTCACAGAGTTTGCCCGCGTGCTCAAGCCCGGCGGCGTGTTTGTCTGGCACGGGGGCAGTCGCGACGGCGTCATGACGCGTTTTTTGGCGCGCGATTGGTGGAGTACAACAGACGGCACGGTGTTTGGACAGGAGCGACGCTTTGATCCGCTCTCCGGGTTTCTCGAAATTACGTCGACGTGGCGTGGACCCACGGGCGAGGGAGAACGTGTCCACCGAATTCGCCTATACACTGCGTCCGAGCTGGCATCGCGCTTGCAAGAGGTTGGGTTGATCGTTGAACAGGCGTTCGATGCGTGGCGCGATCGACCGCTCACGCGTCGGTCGAGTGAGATGGTACTGGTTGCGCGCAAGGACGGATAACGTCTTGTCCACGAGCGCCGTATCCGTTGCAGTCGCCCTTTGGCGCCGACTACGTTTCCCTCCGGCTCGCGAGTTTCGTGGGCCACTATCGAGCCTGAACTGATGACCCGACCGATACGCGTGCTGGTGGCTAAACCCGGGCTGGACGGACACGACCGCGGCGCGAAAGTCGTCGCCGCTGCGCTTCGCGACGCCGGCATGGAAGTGATCTA
>JAYSVL010000517.1:0-3555 GCA_043718595.1 Gemmatimonadaceae bacterium | reverse complement strand
GCCGATCGACGTCTGGTGTCGATGGACGATCAACTCGACTTGGCGACGAATCGTGCCGAACGTGAATTGGCTGCGTCACCAACGATGCAGGCGAGCATGTTCAGCTTGCTCGGCAGCCTCAACGATCGAGTCGGACGATACGCCGTCGCTGATTCGTTGCTCTCCCGAGCACTGCGCCTGCAACGTGTGAGTGATGGGGGCGACGATGCGGACATCGCGGCGACACGGTCTCGACAAGGCCGACTGTTCATGAGCATTGATCGGTACGCGGATGCAGAAACCGCATTTCGCGATGCGTTACGCACCAATCGGGTGCTTTTTGGCGCGCGACATCCGGAGAGCCTGCGCGCGGAATTCGACATCGCGCAACTCATGTCATCGGCAGATCGCTGGCACGAGTCTGAGCTATTGTTTCGCACGCTGCTGGCGAAAATGAGCGAGCCAGACTCCGTCACCTCCATGCTGCGGGCGGAAGCCACGACAAGCCTTGGCTACGCACTCTTTCAGCTGGGCCGATTTCCAGAGGCGCAAGAGACACTGGAGGGTGCACTGGCCTCGCAGCAACGCGAATTCGGCGCGATGAGCGGTGTAACCCTGAACACGATGCGCGCGCTTGGCTCGGTCGTGCGTGATCGCGGGCAGCTCGCGCGCGCCGACACGCTGTACCGAGAAAGTCAGCGTGTGGCGGAAGCGCTGTTCGGACCGGACGATGTGCAGACGGATGGGTCTTGGCAGGTGCTGACGATCTTACTCCAGCGGATGGGCAACTTTGCGCCAGCCGAGTCGCTGTCACGTGTGGGTCTGGCACGAAGCGCTCGCCGCTTTGGCGCACGTCGGGCGTGGGACTGGCGACAGCTGTTGAGCGCGACACTGCTTGACGAAGGGAAGGCTGCTGACGCGGAGCCGTTGCTCTGGGAATCGCTGCGCGAGATTCCGCTGCTCTTTCCGGGTGGTCATCAAGGGCGAGGGGATGTGTTGAATCGGCTGGCGTATATCACCCATCGGTTGCGCCGCGCCAACGCCGACTCGGTGTACCGCGAGGCAGTGGCTTGGCGCGCGAGTCGCGTTGGCGCACCAGAGTTTGTCACGGACGGTCCGCACTTTCTTGCCTGGACGATGCTGCAACACGGCGACTCGGCGGCCGCGGCGGCGCTGTTTCGCACGTCGGACTCGCTATACCGCGGCAAGCTGCCGGCGTCGCATCCGTATATGCGGGCCACCGTGCTTGGACTACAGTCGACGCAGGCACACCTTCGATGATCGGCGCCGCGAAGCCACAAGCGTGGTCACATCGGCGGCGGACCCGGCGGCGGTCCACCTGTACGAGGGCCGCGGCCGGGCGGTCCCATTCGTCGACCACCGTCGCGCGGTGGCGGACGAAATGGATCGGGCAGGCGACTCATCTGCGCCAGTCGCTCATTTTGCGCAGCATCGAGCATCGGTTCGAGACGATCGCGCATGGCATCCAACGCCGTGTGCAGTTGACCGCGTGCGCCATCAATGAGCTGCTGATTGCTGTGCGCGACCGAATCGAGAATCGCGCCAACGGCTTGCTGTTGCTCTGGCCGCAGCTGGATCACACGAGCCATGTGCGCGGCAAATCCGCGCGATGGGCGATCATCGGGTGGTTGCGGCCGCATGCGCAGCAACAATCCTTGTCCCACCATGCCGAGTACCACGCCGATCGCCAGCGTGGCGATGAGGATCGATGCCGACTTCGCTTCCGTCTTCATGGCGCCACGCCCCACGCGCCGAGGTCACTGTCGATCGGTTCGGTTATTTCGGGTACGGGCGGCACGCCAAACACTCGTTCGACGATGGATTGATCTGACGCGTGTGTCGAGATCAGGTTCATCGCCGCCAGCAGCACCGTGGCGGCGAGTGCCAGTGGCGCGAGTCGCACGAACATACGCTGCATCGCATCGGCCGCTGAGTGTGTGCCGTGCAATCGCGATAGCACGCGATCGGCGAACCCGTCGCGAAAGGCAACTGGGCCAACCTGATCGCGAAGGCCCGCCATCAACGCATTCGTCGCCGCATCATCTGCGGCGTGCTCGTCATCCCGCATGTGTGTCTCCTGTCGCGTACGGCGCAAGCAGGCGCTGGAGTTCTTCCATGCCGCGTGACAACCGACTCATGACAGTGCCCGGTGGGAGGTCAAGCATCTCGGCGGTTTCGTTCGTCGAACGTTCAGCCAGCAAACGCAATACGACAACGGATCGTTGCTTCTCACTCAGTTGCGCCACGGCGCGACGGACCACGTGGATTCGCTCTGTTCGTTCGGCGTCATAGGGCGCAACCGTCGGCTCCAGCAGCTCCTCCGTGGACTGATCGCGACTGTGCAGCCGCCAGCGCGCGCGTTTGCGGCGCTTGAGTGCATTGAGCGACAGGTTCATGGCGATACGACGCACATACGTCTCAACCGATGAATCCCCACGGAACCGCGACAGTGCTGCGTGAAAGCGAATGAATGTCTCCTGCCCAACATCGTCGGCCTCGTCGCCGTCGCCCAGCATACCTATAACCACCGCCGCCACGATTGGCTGCAGCCGTTCGATCAGTGTACGAAACGCCGCAGGATCGTCTGCTCGCGCGCGCGACAGCAGGTCATCGTACGGCGCCGCCGCCACCGTTGGGCGTGCGGGACATGCTCCTTGGACAACCGGTTGGGCGAGCTGCTTCCCTTCGCTGCGCGCGAAGCCGCGGTGGACGAGCGGCAGCAGGTGGGAATGGGCGGGGAGGTCCATGCCCCTACAACACGCGAGCTGACAAGCTCCATGTGTGTCACGCCACAATCGCCGCGAGCATGCCACCCCCCACCCCTTGAGTCTCAAAACTGACAACGCCGCGACTACGGTGCCGTCACACTGAGCGGAATTTGCGCCAGTGCCCGCTCTGTCGTTTGGGCGACAGGGTGTTCGCGTTCGTGACTCCTCGTTACTCGCCGAGAGCTTCCAGGAAATACGCACGAACATCGATAACCAACGCTTCGGCTGCACCATCGGGTTGCCACACCAACATGGCATCGGCAACTAAATCCTCCGCGTCGGCGGTGATCACGCGGATGGTGCGAGCCCAGCGATCGACTATCCAATATTCTGGCACGCCGACGCGCACATAGAAATCGCGCTTCTGCTCATGGTCCCGACGTCGGGTGATCTGGGACAGCACTTCCACAACCAGCGACGGGATCGGTACCGTCTCCCAGGTTGGCGGTCGCGTCAACGACGACTGCCGTACCATCAGGTCGGGTTCCACCTCGGAGCCCTCCGCTCGAATGACAGAACGCGGTCGACGTACCCGACCCAGCTCTTCGGAATGCACAAAGGGACTCAAGGTGTCGTGCATGACATCCACGAGCTCCTCATGGGCGGCAGATGGTGCCGGCGTCACAAACAACTCACCGTCAATGACTTCGTACCGACGCCCGTCGTCCGGGAGGTCGTCAAGCATGTCGGCAGTCCACTCAGTGTGCGATAGCGGCATGCCCATAGCGTACGCTCGGCGAGGTGGAGTTGGCAAGCGAACATACGCCGAGTATGCGCGGATGCCCGG
>JAYSVL010000516.1:0-11019 GCA_043718595.1 Gemmatimonadaceae bacterium | reverse complement strand
CCTCAAGACGTGCGATATCGTCGAAGATGTCAGCGAAGGGATCGCTCGTCGAGCAGCGTATCTGCGGACGCGGGCGCGGTGCGGTTCGGCGGTGGACGCCGTCGTCGTTGCGATGGCTGAGCCTAACGGTACGGTGCTGACGTCAGACCCGCGGGACTTGAAAGCGCTCGCCGAGTACGCCATGGGAGTCGCCATCGTCACGGCCTAGGTGGGCGACCAGTCGGCGTCGCCGTACGCTGCGGGCATGACCGGAACCAATTTCCCGGTGCCGAGTTAAGCGAACAAGGTCTTGTCCTCGGGCTCGCAGATATCACGACCCTACGCCCTCGCGAGTTCGCCCTCCGCGCGCCGAGCGGCTTGCACGATCGCCGTCTGCTCGGCGGCAGTGATCCGGCCGGCCGTTCGCCATGCAGTGGCGGTGCGTTCGACCGTGGTCATGAACCGGCGATGACCGGCAAACGGAAGATCGGCCCACACCACATCCAGGAATGAGTCACCGTCGCCGCTGGTTACGTTGCGCACGCCTGTATCAACACTGCCAAACACGATCGTCGGCTCATGGCGCCGGACATACAGATGATACGGCTGTGTCGGGCCAGTCTGCGGGTCGGCAACAAACAGTGGGGCCAGTGTCCGTCCATCGGCCGTAAAGTGCAACGGCTTGTCAGCGATCGGTGTGAGCATTGAGGCAAAATCACCCGAGAGCCTGTAGTGCGTGTAAAGCGAGACGTTGAGCAGACCTGTTTCGAGAGTCGCCACGTTTGCGGTCGGCGCTCGCTCGGCCGACGATTGTGATGGCGGTGTAATTGTGCCGGTGGTTTGTCCTGCTGGTGACGACATCGGCGGCGCCTGGACGGTCAGTAGTGTCGGCCCATAGTAGA
The DNA here is from genome assembly GCA_043718595.1 of Gemmatimonadaceae bacterium. Taxonomy (GTDB): domain Bacteria; phylum Gemmatimonadota; class Gemmatimonadetes; order Gemmatimonadales; family Gemmatimonadaceae; genus Gemmatimonas. The sequence continues at coordinate 10,138 of JAYSVL010000516.1, read as the reverse complement.
TCGACTGGACCGATGCGTCGTCGATCGTGCGCTCGGCGCGGAAACTCATCGGCATCGCGATGTCGATCCGGTCGCCCGAACGCCACTGTCTGTCGATGGTGACGTAGCGGCCTGGAGTCGCGTTCAACTTCTGCACAGCGCCGTTGATCCGCACCGCGTAGCCGCGCCGCACCCACTGTGGCACGCGCAACGACAGCGCGAGACGCCCGTTGCCACGCACAGTCAGTGTACTCGCACCCTCAAACGGATATCGCGTGGTTTGCTCGACGGTGAACCCCTTCTCGCGCCATTCGAGCACCGACGGGATGTACAAATTGACATACAGCGTCGCGTCGTTGGCCGAACGGAAGTAAATGGAGTCCTGATACTTGGTGTGATTCTCCATGCCAGTGCCGCCACAGCAGGTCCCCACATTGCCGTAGCCGCGCGACTCGCCCGGCCGGACCGGCAAAAAGTACGTGACTTCAGGACTTGTTGTGCTATTGCTATCACGACGTGAGCCCAGGATCTGATTGAACAATCCCTGCTCGTAGTAGTTCATGTACTTGGGGTCCGGATCATGGAAGAACAGATTCCGGCTCAGCTTGAGCATGTTGTACACCACGCACGTCTCCGCGTGATTCTTGTTCGCGGGTTCCGAGTAGAGCGAACCGGCAATCGCATCACGCTTGCGAATGATTTCACCGACGCCAACGCCGCCGTGGCTGTAGACGCGGTGCGGCACCACCATATCCCAGAATTTTTGTGCCGCCGTGCGATACTCGGTCTGGTCATTCTGTTCGAACACGCGAAGGTAACCAATGAACTGCGGGATATGCTGATTGGCGTGACGACCGTCGAGGATGTCATTGCCCGCGACCGTCGGATCTTTCACGTTGCGATTGTCGAAGTAACGCGCGACCGTGAGGTATTCCGGTTTGTCCGGACGCAGCCCATGCAGGCTGGCAAAGGCGTCGTTCGCGCCTCCATACTCGCCCGCGATATACATATTCCACATGCGATCGAATTGCTCTGGGCGGAGCTTCGACAAGCGGCTGTACGTCCAATCGCCAATCTTTGACGCGATGGCTAACGCTTGCGCATTGCCCGTGAGGGTATGCGCGTCGAGCAATCCGGCAATGATCTTGTGCAACGTGTAGTACGGCGCCCAGATGCCCTGATTGCCACCATACGTCGCGAACTCCTCGAGTCGCATGAACTGCGTTTCCGGATACGCCGACACAAATCCGGGGTGACGCCGTCCGTCGGTGGGCGCGATCACCGTGCCATGGCGCGCGTTCCCCGACGAATCGACGACGCGCGCGCCGTCTGTTTCGTCAAAACGATACCAAAGTACGTTGCCGCCGTTTGTTGTGCCGCCGGCCGAGTTCATGAGCGATTGGACGTCGGTGGCGGTCAGCGCACGATCAATGATCTGGAATTCGTCGAGCTGCGCATTGAGGTACGAGATGTTGCGTTGCGGAAACTGACAGCGCCCCAACCAGTTGCCGGTTGTCTCACCAAGATCGGCGGGTGAGAGCGTCATATTGGGATTGATCGCCACCACTTGCCCGTCGATATAGAGCGTGCCCGTCGTTCCCGAACGTGTGATGGCGATATGCGTCCACCGATCAACGGCCAGTGGTTGTGTTGCATCAAGGGTTTGTTCGCCGCTTGCACCGCTGGTGGTGATCGCAAAACGCGGCACAGGTTTGTCGTTGCTCGCGCGTAGGGCCATGTGCATGCGGGTGAGCGCAGGCTCAGCGAACTGTGGGTTTGGTGACCCGAAATCGAAAATGGCCGTGCCGTTGGTGAGCGTGGCAAGGTCCGTGTTGGCGCGCGCGTCGGAAAGTTTGGCGCGATCGTATTGCGACGGGTTGATCCAGAGCGCAATGGTGAAATCGTGCAACGCGCTCACGACGCCAGGCGGCATTGACACATGTTCGGCCAGACCAATCGGTGAGCCACTCAGCTTGAGCGCGGAACCAAACCGTCCCACTGCACGTGGCGTCGGGAGTTTCGCCGATGCCGCAAGCGCGTCCTGACACTCGGCGAGTCCGCGCACGATGTAGTCGAGCTTCTGTTTGAAGATCTCGTCACCGGTGCCCGCGTACGCCTGCGCCAGCATGCTCATGAAGTGACCGGCATAGTGCCCGCGCAAGTAACCCGTACCGTTCTCCCAGCTGCCGACCGGTTGCGCACCTTTCGTGTCGAGCCCCGCATTGGCGCGGAAAATCGAAAGCACACGATCCGGTCCGGCGAACTCGTTGGCCTCGCCGCCGTAGCCGCGTGCGTAGGCAAGCATGCGATCGCGCTTCTGCGTAAAGAGACTTTCGCCGAGCTTCACCTGCGTGAGCGCGAAGGGTTGCACGGTGCGGCCAACGCGCATTGCGGCAGCTGCGTCGGTGCCGGTCGCGGCAGTGGTCAGCGGGCTGACGTCAGCCGTGTCGGCCAATGCCTCAAATTGCGGCAATAGCAGTGCACCAGTTGCGGCGACGCTGGCGGATTTCAGGAAGTCACGACGAGTGGGATGCACGTGTAGGTTGGCTCGGTGGGGAGCAATGACACTGGGTTGCGGCGCACACGGAAGAATATGCCTTCGCTGCCGATGTCCGTGAGTGCCCGACGAAAGGGAAAGATGTCTGGCGGCCGTGCACCCGGTGTGTAATTCCCACGCAGGCCGAGTTGCATGCGCACGCGACCCCCTCAATCCATGGTGTTCATCACGGGCCGAGCGCGCCAACGGGAATCACGGCGACACCGTCCGGTCGCACATAACCGTACCCCGTCGCAACGATCACCGCCAACGTGCTCGGCTTGCCCACCACGCGCGTGTCGACGCGTTCGGCAAACGTCAGCAAATGTTTCGCCGCGTCATCTACATACGCATGACCGAGTTTGACCTCAAACGCAGCCCACGCGCCATTCCCCGCAGTGACAATCGCGTCGACCTCGAGTTTGGTGCTGTCCCGATATTGTCGCACCACGGCATCGTTCGCTTGCGCATACACACGCAGATCACGCACCACCAGCGACTCAAACAGAAACCCAAACCACTTGATGTCGGCAAGCACACGTTCGGGTGTGGCCCGCAGCGCCGCAACAGCGAGTGACGGATCCACGAAATGCCGCTTTGGCGCTGCACGAAGCAGCGAGCGCGAACGCAGATGAGGCGCCCACGCAGGTTGATCTTCAATCACCATTAATCGGTCGAGCGCGTCGTGATACTCGGCCGCTGTCGCATCCTTAATCGGGCCGTCCGCACCGCCGGTATCGTGCGCGAGCGCGCTGGTGCTCGCATACGTGCCCACGTTCCGCGCATACGATTGTAAAAAGCGACCCAGACGATCTGGATCGCGATACATGTCGTCCAGGCGACGTACATCAACGCGACGCACTTCGTCGAGATAACTGCGCACCGCCTGCATCGCGTGCAGCGGCGCACGCGTCTGATGCCGAGGCCAGCCGCCGATACTGACACGCTCGGCGAGTTGCGCGACGGTAAGGGTCGACAGCGCTGATGTACCGGGGCCATTGTGCAGCAGCGCTGCCAGGGATGCTTCGCCGGTGGCGTGACCAGTTTCAAAGAGACTCATCGGCCGCATACGCATGCGTGCGAATCGGCCCGCACCGGTGTGCCGCGTGATGTCGTCTGCGGGTAGTGCGGAGCCAGTGAGGATGAACTGCCCGTCCTCGTGCCGGTCGTCAATCGCGCGGCGGATGTGATTCCACAGTGCGGGTACGACCTGCCACTCGTCGATCAGACGCGGGGTTGGGCCCTTGAGCAAGGCTGCCGGCGAGATAGCTGCGGTGGCCCGCGCGTCATCGTCCACGTCGAGCAGCACCTCACTGGCTGCTGCCTGCCTGGCCGTCTCGGTTTTTCCGCACGCCTTCGGCCCCTCAACCACGACCGCCCCGACCGAGGCGAGCATGTTTGTGAGCTCTGCGTCAACAACTCTGGGTTGGTAGGCCATTCAGAAACGGTGTATGTTTTTTGAGAAGAATATGACATCTATAACTATATATAAATCAATCTATTACGCAAGGCAGCGGCATAGATAGCGCGTATGCAGCGGCACGTTTAGCGAGTATGTAGCGGCACATTTGTGGAAATTGCAGCGGCAAACTTATCGGGCCTCGAGTGGAGTCACTTCTTGAACTTCGCTCCTGTCAGCGTCCCGATCGCGCCGAGTGTGGTCTGCGCCGCATTCAGTCCAAGCCGGAAATCGTTGTCGCTGAAGGTGGTGAGGACGTCCGTTGGCTGGTGGTGCGTGGGGTCCCAGTTGCCGCCGATGTGCGCGCCGCGCTCGTTTTCGCGCAGACTGATCGCGGCGACCAGATCTTTGAACGGATCGGAGTCGGTGTTTGTCATGTGCGGGCCGACGGTTGCCGGATAGTCGGTCGCGTACTTGCTGTTGGCCTGATGGAACGCGAACGCCAGCTTCATCGCGTCGTCGGCCTTCTTCGACGAGATCGCGAACTCGATGTTGACGTCGGCCTCGGCGCGCTGGTTTGGCGGGAATGAGCCGTCGGGGAGCGGTGGGCCATGGTCCACCATCATCATGTCATGCTGGATCATGCCGAGCCACTTGGGTTCCGGGAACTTGCCCGACCCGGCAGGCAACTCTTTGCCTTGCATCGGGCCGCGCTGGTCGACGTACGCACGAGCGCCGTTCAGGCCGGTCTCTTCGTTGTTCCAGAGTGCGAAGCGAATGGATCGTTCGGTTTGTACATCCGGCATGGAGAAGATGCGCGCGAGCTCCATCACGATGGCCGAGCCTGATGCGTCGTCGTTGACAGCCTGCCCCCAGCCGATGCCGTCCATGTGCCCGCCGACGATGTACATCTCGTTGGGGTACGTGGTGCCGACCTTGAGGCAGATGACCTCTTCGCGCATGCCTGGCGTAGTCGGCTCCATGTTGATTGCACGAATCGCCGGATCGGGTTGCGCGAGCGAATCGTTGTTCACGCCACGTTCGCGCCGGTCGCTAAAAATACGGCTACCGCCTGGTCCATTCCCAGCGCGACCGCGTCCATTGGGACTCGCGGCACCGCGACCTCCAGCCGCGGCACGGCCCGCAGCGCCAGCCCCACGTCCCGCCGCTCCGGCGCCACCAGCACGTGCCGGCGCCGGATTGTATTCGTATCGAATGCGCTCAATGTTCTGACAGCCGTAACTCTTGAGTTGCGCTTCGATCCAGTCGACGGCTTGCCGATTGCGCAGCGTGCCCTGACGGCGATCGCCAAACTGTGCGAGTCCCTTGATCGTGGTCTTGTACGCTTCGAGATCAAGCCGCCCGACGAGCGAGCGCACGGGATCGTCGGCGGTGTCGGCGACAGCGCCTTGCGCGCGGACGTTGGTGCCAAGTGCCAAGGCGACGCCGACGCCGAAAATCATGCCGTGCAACTTCACGAGACTCGCTCCAGAAATAGGGATGCAGCAAGGCTGCGGTTTTTGGCGCGAGAACGCAAGACGGCGACGCCCGTCTCGACGTCGTGGACTCACCGGGCCAATTTCCGCCGCAGTGTCGAGTCGGCGACGGCGCACTTTCCGTGCGCCGTGCAGACGGCCTGCCATCGGACGCGGGATGCATCAAGTCGCGCGATCAGTGAACGCATGCTGGTGCGACTTTGCGCGAGGTCATCGGAATAAATCCAGGGTGCGCCGCGAAATCCCATCAGCACATTCCAGTGCGCGGCGTCGCCGACAAACAGTGTTTCACGAAACAGATAGGCCATGCTGCCCGGCGTGTGCCCGGGGACCGCATATGCGCGCAGGGTGTCATGGCCGAACGCGAACACTGTATCTCGTTGCACGGCAAGCACCGCCACCTCCGACGCGGTCGGTCGCCGATACTCGTTCACGTAATCAGCAACACGCGGCACAAGTCCTCGATAGCCCGACGTGCCTGTAAACAGCGGAACTTCGTCGCGACCCAAGACAAATGTCGCCTGAGCAACGCTTGTCCAGCCGCCAATATGATCGCGGTGCGCGTGTGTAATAAACGCCCATCGGACGTCGGCTGGTGTTGCGCCGATCTGGGCCAGCACCTGTCGCATCCTTTTGCTCGCTCCCGCCCAACCCAAGTCAATGACCAGAACGCCGCTGTCAGTGCGCGCAGCGAAGATCATGCTTGACCACGGCCCAGCGGTTGTTGTGACTGCCGCCCTCGGTGCGGCTGGGATCAGCTGCAGGTTGTGTGTGCACGACGCGCACAGGAATGCGATGCAAACCACGGTACGCGATCGAACGAACGGCATGATGTGCCCGCACTAACGAGAAACGGATGCAGTGTTGCGCGTCGGTTTCCCGTGCCGCGCAGGCGTGACCGGCAGCAATCCCGACTCGACGAGCGTTGGTGGTGTGCGGCGCGGTGTTGATTGTTCCCACGCGTACGCGACGCCCATCAGCGCGCGGTCGCTCCACGGGCGCGAAGAAAACTCGAGACCGAATGGCAAGCCACTGGCGTAATAACCGGCCGACACTACGACGGCGGGCACCCCAATCATGTTGACCCAGCTCGTTGCTGAATGCGGGCCTTCGCTGACGCGACCGTCTTGCGGCATGGATTCATCGGGCGGCGGCATCTGAATCGCCGGATACACAAAGCCGTCGAGCGTGAGACGATCGAGCGTTGCGACGTATGCGGCCAACATCGCGGCGCGCGGTGCGTGATAGTTGCGATCAGCAGCAGCGTCGGTGTCGAGCACACGCTGCTCAAGTCGCGCACCGGGCATGTTGCGAAAGTTGTCTTCCGTGCCGATCGACGATGTAAAGAGCGGTGCGCCAACGACGCGCTGATATTCGTCCGCTGAGTGGTACGTCGATGGCCCAAAGCTGTTGAGAAAGCGATCAGTGCCGTCGCGCATGTAGGCGTACGTAGACACGCGACTCGACATTCTGGCGAACGCTGGCGGCAGAATACTGTCGCTGATCACCACCTCAGCGCCGGCGGCGCGCAGTGCGTCCACCGCTTTCATGAACAACGCACGCGTCTCAGGGCGGAGTGTCATGTTCGCGGTGGCGCGAATGGAATCGGCCGCGCGTTCCGATACGCCCGCGGGAATGCCGTGAAACGGAATTCCGCTGCCATTCATGACGAACGCGGGTACACCAAACCGTTTCCCCTTGAGTGTGCGGGTCGTGAGCGAAGTTGTTAGCAGGGACGCCGCATCTGCCGTGCGTACAGAGTCGGGTGCGCGCAAGGTCGGTGCATCGAGTGAGTCGGCACCTTGCATCACCGCGAGTGCAATGGCTGCGTCGGATACGGTGCGCGCAATCGGGCCCGTGTTGTCGAGCAACCAGTCGAGCGGTGCGATACCGGCAATGCTGACGAGACCGCGTGTGGGGAACACACCAACGAGAGCACTGGTCGCCGCTGGCATGCGAATGGAGTTGCCTGTATCGGTGCCGTTACCCAGCACCGCCATGTTGGCGGCAACGGCCGTGACGACTCCGCCGGATGAACCACCGGGAGAGAATCGCACATCGTACGCGTTGCCGGTGCGCCCAAACGAACTGCTGCGATTGGTGTCGCTGTTGGCGAGGTCTGGCATGTTCGCCAAGCCAACAATGATGGCACCGGCCGCGCGCAGTCGGGATACGATGGTCGCATCTCTTGGCGCTACAAGTTCGAATCCACTGCGAGCAAATCCCTGCCAACCAGCGGTCGTGATTTGTCCCTGCACACTGGTGTTGGCTTTGATGACGATCGGCACGCCCCACAACGGTCCGCGTTGTGCGCTCGCGGCCTCCGCATCGAGACGTGCGGCATCAGCGAGTGCGTCGTCGCGCAGCACTGTTTCAATGGCACCGTACACGCCGTTGTAGCGATCGATGCGATCCAGGTGCCACTGCACCACCTGCGTGACCGTGTATTGTTTGCTCGCGTAGAGTTGTTGGAGCCCAGGCACCGTGACGTCCAGCAAGACACGGTCGAGCGCGTTACGTGCGGTAGTGTTGCGTGCAGTGGTGTTGCCGCTCGGTGTCACGCGAAGCGCGGGCGCGTCCGGCGCGCTGCATGCCAAGACGCCGAGACCGAGCGTGGCGGTGAGGGCGATGCTCAAAGAGACAGGTTTCATGCGCAGAGCTTATCGCACGGACGATGCACGCGCCACACGGTCGGACGCGTTCGCGAGTTGTCAACACGCCAGAACGGGGCGAGACGCGCTAGCGTTCCATCGTCACGAGAATGAGTCCGTTGGCGGCGTTCAAGGCCACCCGTCGGCCGTCTTTGGACCAGCCAATCACCTGATCGAACTGCGGAAAGTTGTCAGGGAATTTTCTATACTCCCAGGCGATTCGGTCGACGATGCCGTGCTCCAGCAACACGTAGCGATCGTCGGGGGAGACCGCGGCGCTCGCTGAGCATTCACCCACAGACTCTGCCTCGCGCGGTCCCGTGACGACGCGAACATCAAAGCGGTCGCGATCACCACAGATGACGCGGACAAACTCCACGATGCTCGCCCCGTCATTAAACGCCGCGACGTGCGCAATGGATCGATCAGGCCCCAGTGTGAACGTGCTTTCATAGAATGCAATGCCTGATCGCTTGCGAGTCAGTGAGAGTGCGACGATGGCTGGTGACACGTTCTTCAATGCCGCGCTGATGGGCGACGAAGCTTCGCGATGCATCGTCGAGAGCTTGAACGGACCTTGTGGGCTCAGATCAGCCCCGTACGATGTTGGCAGAATGTCCCAGGTCAGTGGAGCAGTTGCCCAGACGATGTCCTTCGGTAGCTGGCGACGCGCCGAGGCGGGACTGAGGGGATCGGTGGCGGGTATTCGTTTCCATGATACGCGTGCCGGTATGTCTGACGTGACGATGGCAGCGTTGCGTTCTTCGGCGGAGAGCATACCACCCAACGGCTCGGGGAGCACAGGGGGAGTGGCGTCCTGATACGTGAGGTATCGCTCCCACACATCGTGCGTGCGCAACGCGACGGCATCGATTGAACACGCGAGATGTTTTGCGTTGCGAATCGATCCATCACGCCACAACGCATAGACCGCGTCGCAGTCTTGTGTGACGAACGTCTCCCACGTTGCCTGGGCCTTCGCCAGTTTGCTCAGCGTTTCGCGGTCGTCCTTCATTCCGCGCGTGACGAAACCGAGGTAGCGCCCGAGTCGTTTGCGCTCATGCCGCAAGCGTTCAGACAGACAGTCGATGATCTCGACGGTGCTTTTCTGGCCCGCGAAACACGCGTCTGACGGAGACAAGGCGACGCGTGATGCAGGTTGCGCGATGAGGACTTGAGCGACGAGCCAGAAGGCCGACACGGGGTTTGCGCTCCAATTGCGAGTTTCTTCTGCGCAGCCCTTGCTACGGGGCGGTGATCGAACGAGAACTGTGCTTCTACTTACACCGGGAGTTTCTGCATGGCCAGTTGGACCGCCGCCGAGTTGACCCTGTCTGCGCCACAGCAGAGAAAGCGAATGGGTTTTTGGGGCGCAACGGCGCTGGTTTTTGGTAACGTGATCGGTGCATCAATCTTTATGCTGCCGGCGTCCATCGCGCCGTACGGCTGGAACGCCGTGGTGGCGTGGATCATCACTTTGACCGGCGCGCTGTGTCTCGCGTGGGTCTTCGCCACGCTCGCCAGACATCTACCGCACGTGGGTGGGGCGCACGGCTTCATGCAATTGGGCGTTGGCAACGGTGCGGCGTTCCTCGGCTCGTGGGGTTATCTGATGTCGGTGTACTCGGCGAACGCCGCGATAACGCTCATTGGCGTCAGCTACCTCACGCGACTGGTGCCCGCGATGCGCGAGGTGCCGGGAGCGGAAGCGATGACTGGGCTGGTCCTCATTGCGCTCATCACGTGGGGAAACGCGCGGGCGATGGCGGGCAACGTGCAAATGGTGACGTCGGTGATCAAAGTGCTGCCGTTTATTGCCGTGATTGGCCTCGCTTGCTGGACGTTGCTGCATCAGGGCATGTCCGCGCTGGCGCCGGTGCACGCCGTACCAATCACTGTCAGTGCAACGGTGTCGGCGATTGGTCTCACGTTTTATGCGATGCTTGGGCTTGAGAGTGCAACCGTGCCGTCCGATGCGGTGGAGGATGCGGAGCGCACGGTGCCGCGCGCGACGATGTTTGGCACGGCGCTCACGGGTATCGTGACGATTGTGTCGACGTGTGCCGTCGCGTTGATG
>JAYSVL010000515.1:0-11027 GCA_043718595.1 Gemmatimonadaceae bacterium | reverse complement strand
AACTGATAACGGCGCTGGTCGTGCTTCTTGTCACAGCGCTGATGGTTGCCACAGCCCTGCCGGAATAGTCGTCGCTTGGCGCTCCGTGTGGAGTGCCGTTCGGGTCAACGCATTGCACGTGTGCTATTCTTCGGCACACTCATCCTGACGAACTAATATGCCCAGTTCTGCTTCCTTCGCGCTCGTCGCGGTCGCCACGTGGTGCACCACCGTTACCACGTCCGCATTTGCACAGCAACCACCCTCGACGGGGATGGTGCACGTCCCCGGCATGCAGCACACGCCGGGCATGCAACACGTGTCAGCTGCTGCTCAACCGACACAAGGTGGACAAGCGGCATTCGCCGCAATCGCTGAGATCGTGCGGCTGTTGGAGGCAGACTCGAACACCGATTGGTCAAAGGTCGACCTCGAAGCGCTCCGACAGCATCTCATCGACATGGACGCGATCACGATGCGCGCGCGGGTGAAGTCTTCGGTGATCGCAGGGGGACTGGTGATGGATATCACGGGTGATGCAGTCGTTTCGGCGTCTGTGCGCCGCCTGATCGCCGCACACGCGCCGATGTTGCAATCGCTGGCGACCTGGCGCGCGACCGCGACGCCGATCGCTGGCGGGATGCGGCTCTCCGTCAGCGCACCTCCCGGTGACAGCGCGGCAGTCTCGAAGATTCGTGGTCTCGGTTTTATCGGGCTGATGACGATCGGCGAACACCATAGCACGCACCATCTGCAAATCGCCACAGGTGTCGGCGCGCCCCACACGCACGGCACGCCCTGACGTCGCTGTTCGATAGCGTGCAGTAGCAATTTCTACGTCGCTGATCCAGGCACCTCCTTGAACTCCGACGTCGCTTGTGCAGCAGGACGGTCAAACGTCAGTAGCACTGCACCCGCCCCTACTTCGCCACTTCCAGATAACGAAATACCGCCGCGTTCAGCGCGTTCTCGTTTGCCCGCGCACCGGTCAGCGCAAAGGACGCGCTCGTGTTGTACACGCCAATCACCGCACGCGCCGTGCGTGGATTGAAGTGGAGAAATGAACGAAAGCCGGCCTGCGATCCCGTGTGCCCGATGACGCGCGCCGCGCCGCGCTCATACAAAAAGAACGACAGCCCCATCGCGCCTTCGCTCGGCCGACGCGCATCAAGCGGCACAATCGCCGTCCACATTTCATTCAGCGACGCGCGCGACAAGATCGTGTCGTACAAACGTTGCCGTGCAGCGTCACTACCGCTGGCGTTGGTGAGGAACGATGCGTATGTCACCAGATCACCAACCGGCGCATTCCATCCACCATTCGGGATCGTGATGCCAGGATCAAAGTCGCGACCGTTTGGCAATACAGTGATGGCGTTCGTCGCCGAGTCGTGGCGCACGGTGTAGTTGTTGGAACGATCGGCTGCGAGATGATACGGCGTCGTATTCACGTAACTGCGCGTCAGGCCGAGCGGTGTCCAGATATTCTTTTGTACGTAGTGAATCCACGGGTCGCCAGTGAGTTGCTCAATCACTCGCGCGAGATACACGAATGCGGGATTGCTGTATCCGCATTGAGATCCCGGCTTGAAGAGCAGTTGCTGGTACGGCATCATCGCCACCAGTTGCTCCCAGCGTGTGGGCTCGAACGGTTGCCACGCGGCATCGTCGCTGTAGGGCCATGTGCCATTGCGTGTGCCCGCCGAATGTGACATCAACATGCGTAACGTGATGTCGTCCATTGAACCGTACGCACTGTGTATCTGTCGCAGTTCGGGCAGGTACTGCGTGATGCGATCATCGAGTCGGAGTTTCCCGCGATCGCGGAGCTGCATGATGGCAATCGCCGTCAACGTTTTGGTGATCGACCCCCAGTGATAGATCGTGGCGTCGGTGACCGGCTCCAGTCGCGCGCGGTCGCCCAGTCCAACGTTGTCGCGCGCTACCACGCTTCCGTTACGCACGACGACCAGCGACGCACCAACGACGCTATCGCTCACCGTGTACCGGCGAAATGCGTCACGCAGTGTGTTCCAGCTTGTGTCCGCCGCACTCACGGCGGCTACGGGTTGCGCGACAGCGGGCGGCGTCATCACCGGCAAAAGCACAGGCAGGAGGGCGACGGTCGCCAATCGCGCAACGCCGCCGAGGATGCGGATGAATGGTTGCATGGGCCGAATGTAGCCTAGATTCCGTCCCGCGCAGACCGCAGCAGTTCGCCGCGGGCACGATTCGTCACGGACTGACGCTCATGTCCGCTCAAGAGCTGTCCGGCACTGCACCCGCGTGTGTACGCTGCCGACGCTCATCTGTCAGAAGGCGGAGTGCTGTAGCAGTATCGTGGTCCGCGCTAACCCCCCGGACGGGCGTGCGCGGGCCACGGTACTGCTGCAGCCCTCCGTTTTCTTTGTCGACTCATCAGACCGCGTACAGCAAAGCAAAGCAAAAGCAGACAACAAAAAGCAAACAAAAGGCAAATAAAAGCAGACAAAAAACACAATAAGCAAGACAAAAGCAAAACAAAAAGCCATTGACGCGGAGGTTTAGCAGAGGACCGCGAAGTTCGCAGAGGAAACTTTTGGAAGTCCTCCGCGCGACCTCGCGGACCTCAGCAGACCTCCGCGTCAATGCTGTTTCTTGCTGTTTTTTGCTGTTTGTTGCCGTTTTGCTGTTTGCTGTCTGTTGCCAGCGCCCTTGACACGTCGGCTGTCGCACCGCCTTGACAAAAGCCAAGATATATCGTAAGATAGTGCGTACGTCATATCGTACGTCATAACTCACGCTATATCGAACAACGAGGTTGCCATGTGGCACCACAAGCATCACAACGACGATTGCCGCGCGCGTCGCGGCGGATGGGCGGGGCTCGACGCCGACTTTAGCGCCTTCTTTGGCGGCGGCGGCTCAAAACGCCGCGGGCCGTTCGGCGGTGGGCGGATGTTCGAGCAGGGTGACCTCAAGCTTGTCATCCTGCGCCTGCTCGACGAGAAGCCGCGCCACGGCTATGAAATCATCAAGGAACTCGAGGAACGATCCTCTGGCCGCTACACGCCGAGTGCAGGCGCTGTCTATCCCACGCTGACTATGCTCGAAGACTTGGGATATGCCGTGGCCACGCCGGAAGACGGGGGCAAAAAGGTCTACGCCATCACTGACACAGGGCGAGCGCATCTGCTGGAAAATCGATCCGCGGTCGACGAGCTGTTTCAGCGGGTGAGCGAGATTGGCGACGCCGTGTTTGGTGACAGCGTCCGCCCAGCGCGCGACGCCATGATCGCGCTCACCAAGGAGTTCGGCTCGGCGATGATGAACGGCCGTCGTAGTGCGGAAGAAATCCAGCGCATCACGGAGATTTTGCAGCGCGCGGCGAATGACATGCGTGGGGCAGCAAAGCCTGGGTAATCCTTGCGTGCCGGCGTGAACGAATGGTCAATGCAAGGCCATGCCGCGTTTAGTGTGTAGTGCCTCCCGGGCGAGTGTGGAGATGGCCTGGTTAACAGGCTGCGTCGTCTTTCGAGCGGCGCAGCCTGTTCGTTGTCGGCGGGTTCCGCTATCCTGTCGTGACGTGCCAGCACCGTGACACTCCTTTCCACCGTGCACCAGAGAATCCGGTGACCCGCGCATTGCCTACGCTCGTCGCGGCAGCGATGACTTGGCCGCTCGTCGGCGGCGCTCAAACCGTTGCCACGCGCCCCGCCACCAAACGCCCAGCGGCGACGGCAAAACCCGCTGCACCGCGCATTCCGTTGGAGACGTACACACTCCCCAATGGTCTCACCGTGTTACTCAGTGTCGATCACTCCGCACCGGTCGTGGCGGTTGACGTCGAACATCATGTCGGCTCAAAGAACGAAGAGGTTGGACGCACGGGTTTTGCGCATCTCTTCGAACACGTGATGTTCACGGGGTCGGGTCATGTGCCGTACGGCATGCACGACAAGCTGACGGAAGGCGTCGGTGGATCGAACAACGGGTCGACCAATAGCGACAAGACCAATTTCTACGAATCCGTTCCGTCGAACTACCTCGAAACGGAACTCTGGCTCGAGGCGGATCGGCTCGGCTGGCTGCTTGATGCGCTCGATATCGCGAAGCTCAATGCACAACGCGACATCGTCAAGAATGAACGACGACAGAGCACAGACAATGTGCCCTACGGTCGCGTTGGTGAGATTCTCGACTCGCACATGTACCCCGTCGGCCATCCGTATCACTGGCCCGTGATTGGCTCCATGGAAGACCTGAGCGCCGCGTCGGAAGCGGACGTGAAGTCGTTCTTCAAGCAGTGGTACGGGCCCGACAACACCGTGCTCGTCATCGCCGGTGATTTCGATCCGGCGCAGGCAAAAACGTGGGTACGCAAATACTTCGGCGCGATTCCACGCGGGCCTGCGATCAAACGCCCCGTGGTGGCGCCAGCAATGCTGAAGGCCGCCGAACGTTTGGTGTACGAAGACAACGTCTCGCAACCGCAGCTCTTTGTCAGTTGGCCAGGCGTTGGTTTGCGCAGTGCTGATCGTGCCGCGCTCAACGTGATGGGCGCCATCCTGAGCGGTGATCGCACGCAGTGGTTAGCCCAGGAATTTGTCTTCAATCGCCGGTGGGCATCGTCCATCTCAATTGGCAACAGTTCGAACGAAGACGTGGGTACGGTCGACCTGAACGTGGTCCCAACACCGGGTGCAGATCTCACCAAGCTGGAAGCAGCAATCGATTCCGTCATCACGCGATTCAAAACCGACGGACCGACGGCGGAACAGATGAAAAAAGCGACCGCCCGCATTGAGTACGCATCGTACAGCCGGTTGCAATCGATGCTTGGCAAGGCCACAACGCTGGCCAGCGGATGGATCTATCACCGCGATCCAAACTGGTACCTGACCGACCTGAGTCAGACGATGGCCGTCACCGCCGCCGACGTGCAACGTGTCGCCGCCCGCTATTTGACCAACACGCGCATCGTGCTGTCGGCGGTGCCGATGGGCAAAAAAGAACTGGCCTCGAATCCCGCGCAGTCCACGCCGGTCACGTCCAAGTTTGCATCGAAGAAGGAGGTGGGATCATGAAGCCGACCACTTGTTTCGCGGCGCTCACCATGCTCGCCGTACAGCCGGTGCCCGCGCAGTCGGTGACCACGTTCGATCGCACCAAGCAGCCAACCGCAGCGGCAGCACCAAAATTCAAAGTCCCTTCGTGGACCACCGCGACGCTCTCCAACGGCGTGCGGCTTGTCGTCGTCGAGAAGCATGATCTGCCCATTGTCTCGTTCTCCATTCACTTTGCTGGCGGTGCCGACCAACTCGGTACCAAACTTGGTGTGAGTGGATTTCTCGGCGCGATGTTGCGCGAAGGCACAACAACGCGCTCCGCAGAGCAACTCAACAACGATCTCGCGTTGCTCGGCACCAACGTCAATTTTGGCGTGGGCGCAGAGAGTGGAACGGCCGGATTCTCATCACTCTCGCGTACGTTCGATCAGACGATCGACATCATGATCGACATGATGCTGCACTCCACGTTCCCGGCGCCCGCGCTCGAACGCCTGCGCACGCAGCAGCTCGCAGCGTACACGCGCGGGCAAGACGTGGTGGGGCAAATCGCTGCGCAGGTGTTGCCGAAGTTGTTGTACGGCGACCAGCCCTACGGCAAGGTGGTGAGCGACGCAGACCTCAAGGCCGTCACGCGTGACGACATCGCGATGTTGGCCAAGCAGTTCTTCGTGCCGGCGAATGCGACGGCGTACGTGGTTGGTGACATGACGATGGCCGATGCGAAGAGTAAGCTGGAACGTGCGTTCGCCGCGTGGCCCGCGAGTGGCACCAAACTCGTCGCCAGCTATCCGGCGGCGCCAACACCGCCAGCGACGACGATTTACCTCGTCGACATGCCCAACAAGCCGCAATCACAATTAGTGCTTGCGCGCCCCGCAGTACCTGCGTACTCGCCGGACATGGCCAAGGTGGACGTGATGAACGCCATCATGGGCGGCATGTTTCAATCGCGACTGAATGCCAACATTCGCGAAGCGCGCGGATACAGTTACGGATTCAACTCGGGCGTCGCGTGGCGCAAGGGTCCGGGTGCGGCGCGCGCGCAAGGCGCGGTAACGCGAGAGAAAACCGATAGTTCGCTCATCGAAGCGATGAAAGAAATTCGCGGTATGACGGGTGCTATTCCCATCACCGACGACGAACTGACTGCAGCAAAGAACTCACTCACGCTTTCATTGCCGTCCGACGTGCAGTCGGTGGACGGCATTTCGGCCGTGGTCTCACGCATCGTCGATGAAGGCCTTCCAAACGATTGGTGGGCGCAATACATCGCCTCGGTCAATGCGACGACGGCGGCCGATGTATCGGCGATGACGCGCAAGTACATGGATCCCGATCATCTCGTTGTACTCATCGTCGGCGACGGGGCAAAAATTAGCGACGCCGTGATGGCCACGAAGATTGCCCCCGTGGTCAAGCTCGACAAAACAGGAAAGAAGCTGCCGTGATCTCTACTCGTGCTCGCCGGGATTGTTGTACGTCGCGATGCGCGTGGCAGACGGTGGTCGCAGCGCTGCTACTTGTACTGCGTGTTAGCACAGTTGCTGCACAAACAGGATCGCTGCCGGCGGATTCACTCGTCGCAACACTCGCACCGAAAGTGCCGTTGCCGACGGAAGCAGCGAGCGCGAACGTAACCAAGTTCTCGTTTATTGCCTATGGCGACACGCGAGGACGGCATGATGGCACGGAACTGCAAGCCGAGCACACGTTGGTGGTCGAGTCCATGCTGGCAAAAATCAAGGCGTCGGCGACAACGGACCCCATTCGCTTCGTGTTGCAGAGTGGTGATGCGGTGGTGAACGGCAGCGTTGCTCAGCAACTCGCGGTGAGTTATGTGCCACTAATTAATCGACTCACCCAAACGGGTGGCGTGCCCTACTTCCTCGCCGTCGGCAATCACGATGTTGGCGCGTCGATCGACCTTGCCGATCCACGACGGCTGGCCGGATTGCGCAACTATTTCACGGTCAACGCGAACCTCATCCCGGCGGAGAACTCGCCGCGGCGACTGAAGGGGTATCCAACATACGCCTTCGGTTTCGGCAACACGTTTTTTGTCGCCATCGACTCTGACATTCCAGACGACGAACGGCAATTCGCCTGGGTGAGGGCACAACTCGAGGGACTCAATCGTCGGCGCTTCGTCAACATTGTGTTCTTTTTCCATCATCCGGCGTTTTCGTCTGGACCCCATGGCGGCGCCACCATTGAGCCGCAAGCCGCATCGATTCGCAGTCGCTGGATGCCCCTCTTTCGGCAGCATCACGTGCGCTTGCTGCTGACGGGCCACGAACACCTGTACGAACATTTTGTCGAGCGCTACACCGATGCCACAGGTGTGCATCGCATCGACCAAGTCGTTAGCGGTGGCGGTGGGGCGCCCTTGTACGCGTACGAGGGCGAACCGGACCTGAGTGCGTACCTCAACGTCAACGCGGCGCTGAAGGTGGCGGTGCAGCACCTCGCCCGTCCTTCGGCCGATCCGGGTGGCAATCCATTTCACTACGTTGTGGTGCACGTCGACGGTGCAAACATCAGCCTTGAGGTCGTTGGCGTGGACTGGGGCAGAAACTTTGCGCCGTACCGCGCCAGCAGCACAACGATGAGTGACACAAAGCCGCCACAGCCATAACCACGCTGGCGCAACCGCCGCTCGCCGTACGCTCGCCAGCGTAACGGCCGCACGCACTACACTCGCCCGTGCAACGGCCAGACTATCGGTTCGCGACGTGGGCGGATGCCCGGCAATTTGATTTCGGGTGACGCCAAGTCGGAACACGCGGTTGACAGTAGGACTCCCGTGACCGATGGTTGGCGCTTGTCGTACACGCCCAAGTCGGGCACGGCTGAACTTGCCCCAAGTTTGTCCGTTCCGTTCCGCATGCTCTCCCCCCAGCATCGCGACGTAGCATCCTCATTATCAGTCTGGAGGCTTTGATGCAGCATCGTCATCAATTGGGCCGCGTGCTCGCTGCGTGTCTCACCGTCGTCGCGATGGCGGCCAGCACGCCCGCCGCCCTGCAGGCGCAGGGGACGGGCACCATCCGCGGGACGGTCACCAGTGGCGCCTCGGGGGGTCCGCTCGGGAACGCACAAATTCAGGTCGTTGGTACGCAGCTCGGCGCCATCACCAACGCCAACGGTGTCTTCACACTCTCGGGCGCCCCAGCCGGCACCCATGTCGTCCGGGCGCGGCTCATCGGCTACCTGCCCAACGACAAGTCGGTTGTCGTTACCGCGGGCGGCACCGCGACTGCCAACTTCTCACTCTCCGTCAGTGCGGTCTCACTGGATGAGGTCGTCGTCACCGGCACCGGCGGCTCGGCGCGCAAACGTGAGGTCGGCAACTCCATCGGTCAGGTGAAAGTGGCCGATCTGCCGGAAGTCCCGACCAATCTCTCCAACATGTTGTCGGGGCGGTTGGCCGGCGTGAACGTGTCCGGTGGCGTAGGCAATGCTGGTGCCGGATCGGCGATCCGGTTGCGGGGCACCACGAGCGTCTCGCTCTCCAACCAGCCGCTCGTCTTCATTGATGGCGTGCGGACACGCAGTGACGAGTATCCGCGCAACGGCATTTTCACCGGCACGACACAGCGCGGCGCCAATTCATACGGAAGCCCGCTCAACGACATCAATCCGGACGACATCGATCGCATTGAAATCGTCAAAGGAGCCGCCGCCGCCACTCTGTATGGAACCGACGCGGCTGCCGGCGTGATTCAGATCTTCACCAAGCGCGGTGCGAACGGTGCCGCCCGGTGGCAAGCTCGATTCAACAGCGGTGTCAGCAGCTTGCAGAAGTTTGGCACCGACTCCGTGCCGCTGCTGTTTATGGATCCGTTCCTGCGGCACGCGGGCGGCGCCGGAATTCCGTTCCTCGACAACTATGCCGGACGATTCGGCACCGCCATTCAGGTGTCGGGTGGAACGAATGACAATCTCAAGTACTTGCTCTCCACCAACGTCGACAACACGGACGGCGTGTTGCCCAACGACCGCGACCGCAAGTATCAGGTCCGTGCGAACCTCGACTTCTCGCCAATGAAGAAGTTGGCCGTGAACTGGAGCAGCGCCTACACCAACAACCTCGTCAACCAGACGCCAGCTGGCAACAACGCGCAGGGCATCACACTCAATGCGTTCCGGCGCGACCGCAACTACTTCGGCAATGCGAACCCAGACACGATCCGGCAGGTCTTGCAGCAAAATCTGGCGTCCAACATCGATCGCCTGATCATCGGCCTGACCGGCACATACACGCCGTTCACTCGTGTCTCCAGCCGATTCACGGTTGGCTTTGATCGTGCGGCACTTGAGAATCGCAACGTGCGACCGTTCGGCTTCCCGGCGGCGCCACTTGGCGTCATTCAGAATCAGCGCTGGTCCAACGTCACGATCAGCACCGATTGGGTGAACAACTACGACTTCAACGTGGGGCAAGACCTCAAGGTGACGGCGTCAGCGGGTACGCAGTATGTAAACTCGCTCGTCGGTGACGTTGTGGCGCTGTCGGAGAATTTCGCCACGCCGTCTGATCCAAGTGTGGCCAGCGGCGCCATTAAGAACGCGGACGAAAATCGGCGGCGCATCATTACCGGTGGGGCGTTCGGCACGGTGTTGTTCGGCTTCAAGAACCGGTATTTCATAACGGCAGGCGGTCGACTGGACGGCAACAGTGCGTTCGGTAAGGACTTCGGCCTGCAGTTCTATCCCAAGATCAACGGCTCGTGGGTGCTGTCCGAGGAGTCCTTCTGGAAAGAGTCGATGGGCACGCTCAAGCTACGTGGAGCCTATGGATCTGCAGGACGCGCGCCCGGCGCATTCGATGCCGTGCGTACGTACAACCAGGTGGGATGGGGTACGGCGACGGCAGTCCGACCAAACAACACCGGCAACCCAGACTTGGGGCCCGAGCGGACAACGGAGCTTGAGTTGGGATTCGACCAGGCACTGTTTAGCGGTCGCACGACGCTCGATGTCACCTACTTCAAAGCGAAGACCACCGATGCACTCTTCAGTGTGCGCTCCATTCCAAGCCTCGGCTTCCTCAATAACGCGCTGAGCAACGTTGGGGAAATGCAGAAGCAGGGCTTCGAAGTCGCGCTCAACCAGGAGATCATCAAGCGCGACAATTTCGGCGTGAATGCGGGGCTCAACATCACCACCAACCAGAGCGAAGTACTCAGCCTTGGTGGCGCGCCGTCGTTCAGCGTGGGCAATTCCGGTTGGGTCGTCGTTGGCAAGCCGGCACCGGTGGTGCGCGGCAAGATCATTCGCAACGCCGATGCGCGAGGTGTCGCGCCGGATACGGCATCCAACTACGATTTCGGTCCAAGCCAGCCGACGAAAATCATCGGCGGCAACATCAACATTCGCGGCTGGAAGAACATCAGCCTTTCCGTTCGTGGCGAATATCAGGGTGGTGCATACATCGAAGAGGGCGCGTCATTCAACGCACTCTCGCGGTCGGTATTGTGGCCGACGTGCTTCGACGCGTACAAGAACATTGCCGCCAATCAGCCCATTACGGCGCGCGAAACGCTCACCTGCATTCCGGCCAACGTCCGCACGGACATGTTCATCTTCAAAGCGGACTTCTTCAAGATTCGCGACGTGTCACTCACCGTGCCGCTTGGCAAACTGATTCCCAAAACCGCGAGCAGCACGTTTGTCTTCTCGGCGCAGAATGCGTTCCGACGCAACTACGGCATGCCGATGTTTGATCCCGAGATGACGAACAACGATTCGTTCAACGCCACCGTACGCGGTATCAACGAGCAGATTCCGGCGCCCGCGGTGTTCCTGGCATCCCTCCGCATCTCTTACTGAGGAAACGCGAATGCCTTTCACGATTTTCTCAACACGGAGCACCGTCCGCCGCCGTATCGCTCGTGCGGTTGCGCCCGTTGTCTTGCTCGCAACTGCGTCAGGCTGCGTGCTTGACGCAACCAACCCTGGCCCAATTCAGGCCGATGCCCTCAACGCGCCAACGGC
>JAYSVL010000514.1:0-11087 GCA_043718595.1 Gemmatimonadaceae bacterium | reverse complement strand
AAAACACCCACGGGGCGAGCGTTTCTGCGGCGGACTCGGCGAGCCCGGGCACGTTGGACATGCCACCGCCAAGCACGATGACGTCCGGGTCAAGCAAGTTGATCGTGGTCGCGAGTGCGCGCCCGAGACGGTCGTGATACTCCGCGAGCGTGTTGCGCGCCGACGCGTCGCCGATGTGCGCGCGTTGTACAATCTCCGATGCTTTTCGCGCGTCGCCAGAGCGCGTCGCGTACTCACGTTCAAACGCCGGACCAGAGAGCCATGCTTCGATGCAACCGTTACGCCCGCAATAACACGACGGTCCGGGTAGTTCGTCAGGCGTTGGCCATGGCAGCGGATTATGCCCCCACTCACCGGCAATGAGGTTGGCGCCCTGCAGGCATGCACCATGCACGACAATGCCGCCGCCAACACCTGTGCCGAGGATCACGCCAAAGACCACGTCGGCGCCAGCGGCCGCGCCATCGGTTGCTTCGGAGAGCGCGAAACAATTGGCGTCATTCATGATGCGCACGTGTCGCGAGAGTGTACGCTCGAGATCGTGTTGCAGCGGCTGTCCGTTGAGCCAGACCGAGTTGGCGTTCTTGACCAACCCCGTACTCGGCACCACGACGCCGGGAATGCCAATCCCAACACTCGCGCCGCGCTCGCTGACCGCTTCCAGTTGGTGCACGAGATTGGCGATCGCGTCAATGCATTCGGCATACGCTCGCGGTGTATCGACGCGCAGTCGCGCGACAATCGCTCCGTGTGCGTCGAGCGCGATGCCTTCAATTTTGGTGCCGCCGAGATCAATCCCGATTCGCGTCATGGAGAGAGGATGCGTCCCGGCAGCGCTATCAACAAGAGGAGGAACCGCGGTACCGAGCGAGCCACGACGTACTCCACGACCGAAACGTTCCCTCGTGCAGTGTCTCTCTCGCGCGTCGCATGAGGTTGACGAGGAACGAGACGTTGTGCAGCGCCAACAATCGTGGTCCAAGCATTTCTTGGGCGACAAAGAGGTGGCGCAAGTAGGCGCGATCGTAACGCGTGCAACAGGCCGACACACAATCGTCAACGAGCGGACGTCGATCGGTGCGATAGCTGCTGCGACGGATCTGGACCGTCCCGTCGGGGGTGAAGGCGGTGCCGTGTCGCCCCATACGCGTTGGCGCGACACAATCGAACAGATCGATGCCACGCTGCACGCCTTCCACGAGGTCATCGGGGAAGCCGACGCCCATGAGGTAGCGCGGCACCGTACGCGGGAGCAGCGGTTCGCAGACGTCGAGTGTGGCGTACATGTCGTGTTTCGCTTCGCCAACCGAGAGCCCGCCAATGGCCACGCCGCTCCAGTCGCCAGTCGACAGGATGCCGCGAATGGAGTCACGTCGAATTTCGGCGTTCGTGCCACCCTGCACGATGGGGAAGAGTGTTTGCGTCGGTGCCTCGCGGTCGCGCTCAAGGTCATTTGATGCAAGCGCCGGTGCGTCTGCGTCAACGACAAAATCCGGCGCTGGTGCGCGACCGTCGCGGCCAATTCGATCAAACTCGAGCCGACAGCGGTCCAGCCAGCGCAGGCTGCGCTCCATCGCCGCGCGTGATGCCGACAATTCAGACTGCCCCGGGATTAGCTCATCGAGTTGCATGATGACGTCGGCCCCAAGGTTGCGCTCAATGCGCATCACGCTCTCGGGTGTGTACTCATGCAACGATCCATCCAGATGACTGCGAAACTCCACACCGTGTTCGTTGATCGTGCGCAGTTTGGCGAGCGAAAACACCTGAAAGCCACCGGAGTCGGTGAGCATCGGCCCATCCCATCGCGTGAAGGCGTGGAGACCGCCCAGTGCGCGGACGACCATGTCGCCCGGTCGCAGATACAAATGGTAGGCGTTGGACAGCATCATCTGCGCGCCCGCTGCGGCAACTTCGTCCACCGACAGTCCCTTGATGGTGCCGTGCGTGGCGACCGGCATAAAGGCCGGTGTGGCCACCTCTCCGTGCGGCGTGGTGAACCAGCCGAGTCGCGCCGCGCCATCGTCGTGCGAGGTGCGAAAGGTAAAATCGGTCACGAGGTGATCATTTGTGTGGGTTCTGGTGGGAGGCTAAATATGTCGGCATGACATCACGTCTCCCGACCTCGTTGTGCACGACGCTGCTCGCCGGGTCTTTGTTGGCCGTGGGTGCGTGCGGCGGTGGAGACTCGCCGACCGCGCCTGTGGTACCCGTGGTGCCGCCTGTTGTGACTCCACTCGTCGTGCCTGAACTCACGCGCGAATTCCGCGGGCTCTGGGTGGCCACGGTGGCCAATATCGACTGGCCGTCACGCACTGGGCTCACTATCGCGGCACAGCAAGCGGAACTGACGGCAATTCTCGATTTGGCGCGTCGCACCCGACTAAATGCCGTGGTGCTGCAGGTGCGGGCTAGTGGCGATGCACTGTTCCCGTCACAACTGGAGCCGTGGTCGCGGTCGTTTAGCGGTACTCAAGGTGTTGATCCTGGCTGGGATCCCCTGTCATTCGCGGTGGCAGAAGCACACGCGCGCGGCCTTGAGCTTCACGCATGGTTCAACCCCTTTCGTGCGGGCAACTTGAGTGACACGCTCCGATTGGCGCCGTTGCATTTTGCCAGTCGCCGCAAGGACGTCGTGCGCGCGTATTGTACCCAGCTGTGGTTTGATCCCGGTGAAGCTGCGGTGCACGATCAATCAATGGCCGTGATCCGCGACGTCGTCCAGCGATACGCCGTTGATGCCGTGCACATGGACGACTTTTTCTATCCATACCCAGACACCAGGTGCCCGAATCTGGACTTCCCTGACTCAGCGGGGTTTGCGCGGTATCGGAGTGGGGGCGGGACATTGGTGCGCGCAGATTGGCGCCGCGACAACGTGAATCGCTTCGTCGAGCGACTGTATCGTGAAGTGCGATTGCTGTCGCCATCCGTGCGCGTAGGCATCAGTCCGTTTGGTATTTGGCGGCCGGGTAACCCGGCTGGCATTGTAGGCTTAGATGCCTACGCGTCGATTTATGCTGACTCCCGACTGTGGTTGCAGCGCGGCTGGGTGGACTATCTCGCTCCACAGCTTTACTGGTCGATTGCATCGACGGGACAGAGTTTTCCCGCGCTGGTTGACTGGTGGACGCAACAAAACACGTTGCGCCGGCACTTCTGGCCAGGACTTGCCGCGTATCGCGTGGCCGACGGCACCACGAGTGCATTTCCCGCCTCTGAAATTTCGTCGCAAGTGACACTCGCGCGCGGACGCAGCGGGGCGACAGGTGGTCCGACGGGAACGATTCTCTACAACACGTCGACGCTCCTGCAAAATCGCGATGGCATTGCGACGGTGTTGAGTGGCGGTGTCTTTCTCACCGTCGCACTGGTACCTCCAACGTCCTGGCTCGACTCGCAAGCACCGTCGGCACCAACGATCACCGTTGGCGCGGTGGTTGGGTCAACCACACAACAACGCGTGACCATTGCAGGTGATGGTGGAGAGCCACTTGCCTGGTGGGCCGTGCGCTGGCGTGCGGGTAGCACATGGTCTATGCGCACCATTCCGGCGGCCAGTCGCACTGCCGACATTCCGCTCAGCGAGAGCGGAGTACTTGTGGACGCGATCGTCGTTCAGGCAATCGATCAGGTCGGCAATGCCAGTAGCGCTGCAGTGTGGCGCGCGCCATCCGCGTAACGTAGCTGCAACTCTCGCAGAGGACTGAACATGGTGCATCGGAAAATCGGCGTTGCGCTCGCCATCGTGATGTGCGTCGCGGCAGCGACCAGCCGCGCCGTCGCGCAAACCACGCCAGCGTACACGCATAGCTCGCATGACATTCCCATGCGCGATGGTGTGACGTTGCATCTGGAGATCTTTGCTCCGACCACGCCATCAGAACCGGTGCCATTTCTCTTGCAGCGCACGCCGTATGGTGTTGGTGCGGCGGGAGCACGACTGACCGGCAGCTACAAGGAGCTTGCCACCGACGGCTACATTTTTGTGTTCGCCGACATCCGCGGGCGCTACAAGTCGAACGGCACGTTCGTGATGCAGCGCCCGCCGCGACCATTGGATGGGCCACAGAATGCCATCGATGAGAGCACCGACACCTACGACACGATCGCCTGGCTCCTGAAGAACGTACCGCGCAACAACGGACGCGTCGGCATGCTTGGCGTGTCGTATGACGGATGGACTGCGGCGATGGGGATGCTCGATCCGCATCCGGCACTAAAAGCGGTCAGTCCGCAGGCATCGCCGGCCGACATGTTCATCGGCGACGACTTTCATCACAACGGGGCATTCCGGTTGAGCTACGGTTTTGAATACGCGTTTCTCACCGAGGCGAGCAAGGAAAACTCCAACTTTACCTTCGACAAGTACGACACATACGAGTGGTATTTGGCGCTCGGCCCTCTGTCGAACGTGCAAACGCGATATCTGAAGGACAAGACGCTGCCCACGTGGAGCGACTTCGTCGAACATCCCAACTACGATGCGTTCTGGCAACGACAGGCCATGAAGCCGTATCTCAAGCGCGTGACGATGCCAACGCTCAACGTCGCCGGTTGGTGGGATCAGGAAGACTTCTACGGACCTGTGACGATTTATCGCGAACTGGAGAAGCACGACGCGAGGTCGGAGAATTCACTCGTCGTGGGGCCATGGTGGCACGGCGGTTGGAGTAACGGCCCAGGACAGAAGATCGGCGCCATCGACTTTGGTTCCGCGACGGGCGAGTACTATCGGCAGAAAATTCAAGCACCATTCTTTGCGCACTATCTGAAAGATCGTGGCACCTTTACGCCATCAGAAGCGACGGTCTTTGAATCGGGGAGCAACATCTGGCGCACGTTCTCTGCATGGCCGCCCAAGGAAGCAGTGACGCGCTCACTCTACTTCCATGAGGGAGGGCGGCTGTCGTTCAGCCCACCGAGCGCTGGTGCAGGTGCGGGTGTTGATCGTTTTGTCAGTGATCCGGCCAAGCCCGTACCGTATCGCAAGCGGCCAATCGAACCCACGTACTACCCAAAAGGTTCTGGATGGCGCACCTGGTTACTCGAGGACCAGCGCTTTGTGCAGAATCGGCCCGACGTGCTGTCGTGGGAAACCGAACCGCTCGCCGACGACGTGATTGTTGCCGGTGACATCACCGCGCGGCTGTTTGCCAGCACCACCGGTCGCGACGCGGACTGGATCGTCAAATTAATTGATGTCTATCCGCAAGAGTCCGCGCCAGACCATACACTCGGCGGCTACCAGTTGATGGTCGCGAACGATGTCTTTCGCGGCCGCTTTCATTCGTCGTTCGAGACTCCGACAGCACTGGTGCCCAACCGCGTCACGCCCTTTACGATCGATCTGCACACGCAGAGCTATCGGTTCCTCAAGGGGCACAAAATCATGGTGCAAGTGCAGAGCACGTGGTTTCCGCTTATTGATCGCAATCCGCAGACGTGGGTGCCGAATATTTTCAAAGCCACGCCCGCAGACTACGTCGCCCACACGCACGCTATTTGGCGGACCCCAGCGGCCGCGTCACGCGTGGACATTCAGACCGTGGCGCGATAACGCGGTCGTCGCGGTAACGCAGGGCCAAGTTTCAGCGCTGGGCGACCGATACTCCATTGGATGGAGCGGTCGCACGGTCTCTCACGCACTATCCGCCATGTTGGCGCTGCGCCGTGTTTCGGGCATCGTCACGTAGACCATGAGCGAGGCAACAATGCACGCGGTCACATACCAGTAGAACCAGGTCTCGTGCCCCATGTTCTTGAACCAGAGGGCGAGATACTCGGCCGTGCCACCAAAGAGCGAGACCGCCACGGCGTACGGAAACCCAACGCCCAGAGCCCGAATGCTTGTCGGGAAGAGCTCCGCTTTCACAACAGCATTGATTGCGGTGTAACCGCTGATGACGAGCAGAGCGAGCGTCAACAGCAGGAAGGCCACCATGGACGACTTGGTCGAGCCGAGCGCAGTCAACAACGGCACCGTGCCGAGCGAGCCAATTACCGCAAACGTGGTAAGGACAGGGCGACGACCGACGATATCCGAGAGACCACCAACCAGCGGTTGCACCACCATAAAGACTGCGAGCGATGCCGCGGAGACAAGCGTTGCATCGGCCTTGCTAAAACCGGCCGTGTTGACGAGGAACTTCTGCGCATACGTGGTGAACGTATAAAAGGCCACGGTGCCACCGGCGGTCAGACCCACCACGGTAGCGACGGCACGCGGATGTTTGGCCAGCGCGCGAATGGACGATGCCGGCGAACCGCTGCGGGCGGCGTTGCTTTGGGTGAACGCCGCCGTTTCCTGCAGTCCGCTGCGCAATCGCACGGCGACCACCGCGCACAGCGCACCAATCACGAACGGAATGCGCCATCCCCAGGCATCGAGCTGCGGTGCATCAAGCGCGCGCTGCAATACCAGCAACACACCGAGCGCCAGCAGCTGGCCCATGATCAGCGTGACGTATTGGAAGCTCGACCAGAACCCACGATGCTGCTCGCCGGCCATCTCACTCAGGTACGTCGCGCTCGCGCCGTACTCGCCGCCCACGCTCAACCCTTGCAGCAAGCGTGCGAACACGAGCAATGCCGGTGCCGCAACGCCAATAGTTGCGTAGCCCGGTGTCACGGCGATCAACAACGACCCCGCACACATGAGCAGGACCGACGTGGTCAGCGCAGCGCGTCGCCCCTTGCGATCACCGTAACGGCCCAGCAGCCAACCGCCCACCGGCCGCATCAGAAAGCCCACGGCAAAGACGGCCGCGGCGTTGAGCAACTGCGCCGTTTGACTCGCGGGTGGGAAGAAGGACTTGGCGAAGTACAGCGAGAACGCCGAATAGACATACCAGTCGTACCACTCGACGAGGTTGCCAACGGAGCCGCCAAAAATCGAGCGCAGCCGATACGAGGTACTGAGTGACGAAGGCGACATCAGTGCAACGGGACGAAGAGGGAACTGCCACGAGCGCAGCGCGAACGGTAGCATTCACTCCGCGCGCTGTCGATGGGCGCGCCTATCCCCGTGGAGATCTCCCGCTGGTGCTTCGCTACATCGCCGTATTCAAGTTCGTGCAGGCGCTGACGCTGTTCGCCGTCGCCTTGGCGGCGTTTCAAATGCTGCGACCGGAAATCGCGGTTGTGGTGCAGCACTGGGTGGAACGCCTCCCCATCACCGAGGAGCGCACCGCCGTAGAGCACTTTGTGGGCTGGGCGACTGGTCTCGCGTCCAATCAGGTGCTTGGCATCGGTATTGGTGCGGCGCTTTACGCGTCGCTCTTTTTGCTTGAAGGTGTTGGACTCTGGCGCCGGAAAGCGTGGGCCGAATGGCTCACGGTTGTCGCGACCTCACTGCCAATTCCACTCGAACTGTACGAGGTCGTGCTCCATCTCTCACCCGTTCGTGTGTTGGCGTTGGCGGGAAATATTGTCGTGGTCTGGCTTCTGGTCGTCCACTTGCGCAAGCTGGCGCTTGCTCGAAGCAAGTCGCCTGTGCGGCTGACATAGGCGGGGCAAACGCCTTGGGCTAATTCGGAACGATCAGCGCCTTGATGACGGTGCGGTCGGCAACCGCGGACAGCGCCTCACTAGCTTGGTCGAGTGTGAAGCGCGCACTGAGTGCGTCGGTCCACGGCAAGTCCGCACCCTGATGCGCAAGCACCTGCAGCGCGCGATGAAAATGTGAGTAGTCACATCCCCAGCAGCCGCGAATTTCGACGTGTCGCCGATTGATTTGTCGATGTGGATTGAGTGCGACGTCACCAGCATCGGTGTACTGACCGGCCACAACAACGACGCCACCGTCGCGCACCATGTCGAGCGCTTCAGTCACCGCGTGCGGATCGCCAGCCGCCTCAATCACCACATCAACGCCACGACCGCCGTTGGCGGCGCGCACCGCCTCGGCACGATCTCGTGGTGGCAGGTCGAGCGACACCACGTGCGTCGCGCCCATGCGCAAGGCAAAGTCCAGTCGCGGAAGCGGTGCACCAACGGCGATCACTGGATGCGCGCCAGACAGTGCAGCCAATGCGATGGCTGCCTGGCCAACGGGTCCTACACCCAAGACCGCCACCGAAGATCCAAGTTTGACGCCACCGCGTTCCACGGCATGCAGGGCAGTGACCAGACCACAGCCGCCGGCAATGAACCGCGCCGGATCCATGCCCTGCGGAACGCGCAGCAATCGCACGCCGGGCTTCATCCAAATGTGATCCGCCCATCCGCCAAGTGGTCCGTCGCTCACACCATAGGTGATGCCGTACACTTTTCGGTGTGGACAGCGCGTGGTCTGTTTCGTAACGAGACACTCGTAACACGCACCGCACGTTTCGTGGACGTCGAGGAAGGTGACGAGATCACCCTCCTGAAATGCGATGCCATCAAGGTCGGAGATGGTGCCGCGAATTTCTGCCAGATGTCCAACGGAGACGTGTCCTGGCACGATCGGGTACGGCACGCCGGCGAGACGACCGTGATGCAAGTGCACGTCGGTGCCACACACCTCCGAGTACAGTGTGCGCAACATCGCACTCCCCGGCGTCAGCACTGGCCACGGCAGTTCGCCGAGCGAAATGGGTTCATGCGGCGCACGCATGATCGCGGCGCGAATCGTACGTGCACTCATCGTGCGCTCATGGACGGTACGGTGGCATGGGATTGGGCGTCTCGGTGGCGGTATCGTTCAGCATCGCGACAGGTGCAGGCGCGTGCATGGCCTGATGGAACGGTGCGCCTCGCTCGCCGCGCGTGACCATCGGAGCGCATGATACTGCGACGTTGCTCGCTACCGCCCATCCGGTCACGCGAACAATCGGCCCATCATCATCGTTCGTTAGCTCGCTGTCGCCGCAATCGAAGGACGCGAGAATGCCGGTTCCTTCATTGTAGATGCGCGATCCGTTCGGCAACATCAGTTCGATGTTGGCGAAGAGCGCATGCACAGAAATCTCGGTAATGCCTGATCCGAAGCGCGCATTGCGCAGATCCAACTCCATGTTAGCGAGCGTCGCGCGCAACTCCAGGCGAGACGGGATATCGTGGAATCCGCGACGCTCGACGCTACTGAGCACCGATCGCACCCGCTGCGTGCTGGTGGGACGATCGACCGGCAATACGAGTTGCGACGCCGGCATGTTGTTGGGCAAATCGGAAAGGACCCGTTCCAGTTCGGCTGGCGCTCCAGCTCGGTACACGGCGTCGAGTCGACGTTCAAACTCCTCAACTGGCAGGACGTCGCGCGCAAATGCGTCCGACAAGCGCGCGATCGCCCGATCGCGATCGGCGGGCAACAGCGTCGGTGCGGTGGGAAGAAGCGGCGCGACATCGCGTCGAGCGTCTGTCATGAGTACCATTGAAAGAGTGAGCGTAAGTTATCTGCGCGAGGGGCACCTTCGCCACGCCGTCGGCAACCGCGCGACCACGCGCGTCGGCTGCCGCCATTTTCCTGAGGATCCTTCATGCATACCCTGTCATCGGCTGCCGCGTTCTGCGCCGCCGCACTCTCGGCGATGATGACCTCGCCAGCGTGTGCGCAGACGGCTGTCACCACACGCTACCGCTACGAATCGCAAACCGTGCAGCATCTCGACCTGCGACCCGTCGGCGGCGGCGAGCAATCGTCAACGTTGTCGCGCACCGGCTGGTTGACTGTCACGCTCACGGATTCGGCGGGCGGGAAGCTCATGCGCGCGGTCATCGATTCGATTAACGCCGATCCAGAATCGGTCGCCGCGATGGGCCAGTCATCTCTCGACAGCGCTCGCGGGTCGGTGTTTCGGGGCGTTGTTGCTGCCGATGGCGAGGTGCGCGGTTTCAAAATGCCAAAGGGCATTGGCGCGCTTGGTGCACTGTTAGGTGGCTCGCTGGACGAGTTTTTTCCGCGTGTCAAAGGTGGCTGGAAGGCGGGTGAGACGTGGAGTACGGCCACGGAAAAGCCGCAAATCGTGTCGAATGGGCAACTCATCCTCAAGAAGGCGACGACGTATACGGCACGAGGCAGTGTTCTGCGAGCGGGCACCAGCGTGAACGCGTTCGATATCGTGTTCAGCACCACATCGACGGGCACGCAACGAGTTGGAGCGAGCAATGCCAACGTTGAGGGCACCTCGACGGGCACCGGTTCGTGGTTTGTCGCACCGGACGGATTGTTCGTGGGCGGCACGCGCACGGAGAAGAATGAGCGCAAGCTGATGCTGACTGGCGCTCCCGCACCCGTGTTGGTCACCGCAACGGTGACGACGACGATTACCGTGATCCGCTAAAAGCCGAAGCCAGACGTCGACAGATCCAACGGGCGAGTAGCGCCGTAGACCGTGTGCAGGATGGTTCGTTCCCGCGGTTCGTCACATAGGCGGCCGCACCAATCCGAGCGCACGCAGCTCATTCGCCCATCGGAGTACACGTATGCCCCGTCCATTTTTTACCCGCCGTGCCTGGCGTCTCGCGGCGCTCGCAGTCGTCGTCGTCGCCGCCGTAACCATCACCCAGCGCGTACTCGCGTCAGACCATCAGGACACGCCTGAGGTTGAGCTCAACCCGCGAATGGACATCAATGATGTGTATGCGTTCCCGGGTGCGGCGGGGCGCATCGCACTGGTGATGACCACGTCAAGCCCGATTGCCGGCCAGACCGCCGCGTTCGACCCCAACCTCTTGTATCAGCTCAAGATCGACAACACGGGCGACGCTGTTGAGGATCTGGTGTTTCAGGTGACGTTTGACGAAGGCACCGGCGCCAATCAGAAGTACACGATTCGCGGCCCCGTTGCCCCAACGCGCACCGGAACCACCGCCACGTTGATCACGACAGGCGATGTCGTCACTGGCAATGTGGGAAGTGTCGCCGGCTCCGCGACGGCCACGCAGACGTTTGCCGGCATTCGGGCCGATCCGTTCGTCATCGATCTCGAGCAGTTCTTCAACATCATTCCCGATCGCCGTCCCTCAACGGGTCCACTGTCGGTGCAGGTTGGCGCGCCCGCCGGTTCGTTCCGCACGCCCGGCGTCGATTTTCTGCGCCCATTCAATACACTCGCGATCGTGATTGAAGTGCCCAAGACGGCGCTGCTCGCTAGCACAGACGC
>JAYSVL010000513.1:0-3595 GCA_043718595.1 Gemmatimonadaceae bacterium | reverse complement strand
TGCGCCTGACGAGCCACCGGATGATTGGCGGCGACCTGCTCCTGAAACAGCGCGAACGTCATCGATGCACCGCCTGTCTGCGCATGCGCACGCGATACGCACGCGAGCAGCAGCAACACACGGAGCCTCATTTTTGGGGCGCCGACGCATCGGCCTCTGGTACACGTACACTCGGCGGGAATCCGTTGAGCTGACGCCACAATTCAAACCAGACGCGCACTTCGTCGAGTGCCGCCCACGCGTACACGCCAGAACCGATGCGCAATTGCGGCGGCCACGGATCGTCCTTGGGGTCTGGGGTGACTAACACACGGAAGGTGCCATCGGGGCTCGCGACCTGATCCACAACGGCGACGGTGCCGCCAAACGTGCCGACCGACACACTGGGCCACCCGGCAAACTGCAACGCTGGCCAGCCGTCAAACTGCAGTCGTACTTTGCGGCCGCGTTGGACGAGTGGCACATCCACGGGACGAAAGAACAGTTCCACCGCGCGTTGGCCGGCTGTTGGCTGCACGGTGACGATGGGATCACCCGCCTTCACCATCTCTCCAACGCCTTGTTTGACCGCCTTCACGACATAACCGTCTTGTGGGGCTTCGATGCGATAATACCCTTGTCGCACAGCAAGAGAGGCCGCCTTGTTGCGCAGCTTACTGATTTCGCCGCGGCCCTCCTGTACGTCGGCGAGTGTTGACTGGCGATCGCTTTGCGCCTTGGCAATTTTCTCGCGGTATTCCACTTCCACACCGTCGAGATCGACGGTGGCGTTGCGCAACTCGTTGCGCTTCTCGACCAGCTTTGCGGCCGCCGACTGTTGGCGCAGTCGCGCGGCTTGCAAATCGTTGAGCGAACTCAGACCGAGCGGCGACGTATACAACGCCTCACGTCGTCGCAGTTGGTCGCGCGCGAGCGAGTCCTCTAACACGGCCTGTTCCACGGCCGCCGAATACTGCACGACCGTGTTCCGTGTTTGTTCAAGCTTAAGCACGACCGAACGTTCGAGCGCGTCGATTTGACGAGCGAGTGCGTCCGCCTTGCCGCCTTTCTGCTCGTTGGCGCGCTGCTTGGCCGACAATTGCTCAGCCGTTCGCTCGATGAGGTCAGGATCGAGATAGTCGTCCTTCACCTCGCTGATCTCAACGATCACCGTACCCTTGGTGACAAAGGTGCCCTCGGCCACCAGCCAGCGCTCAATGCGCCCATCAATGCGTGAGGGCAGTGTTTGCGGTCGATCCTGAGGACTCAGCGCCGAGACCTTTCCCTTGCCCTGTACATTCTGCTGCCATGGCAGGAACAGAATCACGACAATGGCGACTCCGATTCCACCGAGCCATCGA
The DNA here is from genome assembly GCA_043718595.1 of Gemmatimonadaceae bacterium. Taxonomy (GTDB): domain Bacteria; phylum Gemmatimonadota; class Gemmatimonadetes; order Gemmatimonadales; family Gemmatimonadaceae; genus Gemmatimonas. The sequence continues at coordinate 2,255 of JAYSVL010000513.1, read as the reverse complement.
TACACGCTGCGGTATGACGTGGATTCCTGCAGCAGTCGCGCCGTGTGCAGCGGCAGTTGCTCAAGACTCATCGGATTTGAAGGCGTCGCCATTACCGACCTCCCGCGAGTGCTTTGCCCGCTGTGTCAAACTCCAACAAGTGTGCGATGTACGGATCCGTTCTGAGTTCGGCCAACGGTGCGTCCTGCCGCACGGTACCATCCGCAATCACCACCACGCGGTCCATCGCCGAGAGCAATTCAAGATCATGCGACACCACAACCACCGTCCACGGACGCTTCTCGTCGGTCAGTACCGAGATCAACAACTGTCGATCTTTGCCCTGCAGGTTCTGAAACAGGTCGTCGACCACGAGCAGTCGGGGCGAGCCGGCGATGGTCTGGGCGAAAAGCAGTTTGATGGCGATACCTTGCGGAAGACGACGGCCACCCTGCTCGATCAATGTGTAGATGCCGTTGGGCATATCCTCAATGTCGGTCGTTAGACCGACAGCCGCGATGGCGGCGCGCACTTCCGCCGCGCCGATACCGGGACGACCAACGGCGACGTTTTCCTCAATCGTGCCGTCGAACAGATCCGACGTCGACATGTACTGACCCACAGACTCGCGGAGCACGCTGCCGTCGAGCATGGCGAACGGTTGTCCGTCAAACACCAGCGCACCGTCAAACTCCCCCAGCAGGCCCGAGATGAGTCGCAACAGCGTCGTCCGCCCTGCCCCTTCATATCCGGTCAGTCCTATGCGCTCACCCGGAGCAACGCGAAGCGACACGTTCGACAATACCAGTGGCGCACCGGGTGCGTAGCGATAGCTCACGCGACGTAAGTCGACGGACATACCGCGCTTGGACGGCGGCAGGACGACACCGCCGACGGCATCGAGCGGAAGGTCAGACACGTGACCGGCCTTTTCACTCGACGTCAGGATGTCGTAAATGGTGCTCATGCTGAGGATCAACTTTTCGATGCCGAGCATGATGGTGACAATGACAAACTCCGACGCTACAAATTGGCCGAGTGAGATCTGACGGTCGATTACCAGGCGCACACCGAGGACTAGGAAGCCGCCAACGATGATCGTGCGAAAGATCACGATGCTGATCGTTTGCTGCATCAAAACCTTAAAGTGCTTGCGCCGGTACGTCAGGTACCCCGTCAGCACTTGGTCCATTCGCTGCACACCGAGCGGTGACCGTCCGGCGAATTTGAAGGCGTGAAAGGCGCGAGCCTGTTCTTCCAGCCAATGCACGCTGGCGTACTTGTACTTCGACTCCATCAAACTCGTTTCCAGTCCGCGCGGCCCCGAGAACCACAGGATAACGCCGAGTACAACAAGCAACAGCACGCCAAAGAACGAGAAGTATGGGTGATAAAACGTGAGTAACAGCAGGCCCGCAATCACCGTTAGCAATGCAGTGCTGGTGTCGAGCAAAAACTTGGAGAGGCTCTTTTGGATGTTGACCGCCTCAAACAGGCGATTCATTGTCTCCGGCAAGTCTTCGCGCATGGCCGTTTCGTAGCGCACGCGGGGCACGCGGAACGTGAACTCCAGTGCCATGCGCGCGAACACCCGTTGCTGGATACGTTCGACGACACCGAGTTGCAGCACCTGCAACCATCCGCTGACAAATGTTCCAACGACCACGTATCCAATCAGGATAACAACGGGCTGCAGAATCAGCCCGCCTTGCACCAGCTGCACGAGGGCGCCGATGCTCATCGGCAAGGTCAGGGCAAAGAGGCCGGCCAGTGTGGCATACATAAAGAGGATGACGATGTCGCGCCGATCCTTCGCGAGCAGTTCCACCACACGCGCGAGCACACTTCTCCTTGGACGCGCAACGACCACGCTGTGCGAGCGCGTATCAACCATCATCTCGAGCGTCGTCCGCATCACATCCGCCGGTGCGACGAGCGACAGGGGCGACAGGGCGAACGGCGCGACACCAACGACACGCTCAATGGCGAGCCGGAGCTCGTCACCACGGGTCGGCAACGGCTGCACCACTCCGCTCTGGGTGACGACCACCGGAGCCACACCGCGTCCCCGGCCGAGCACGACGGCGTCACCTGGCGGATCGCCGATCAATACAAGCGGGGCGCTCGTCGCGTCGATGGCTTCAGCAACACCGCCCGCATCAAGACGCCGTCGCAAGTAGCTAGTGTCCGTCCTGAAACTCAAAAACCGCGTGCACAGTTGCATGTGGATAGGTGCAAACGAGTGACGCATCCGGGGATGGTGCGCTCGCACTTCT
>JAYSVL010000512.1:0-11200 GCA_043718595.1 Gemmatimonadaceae bacterium | reverse complement strand
GACGGCGCCAGATGCGGCTTGCTGAGCGCGTGCCACGAGCGGAGTGAAGGCGAGCAACAGCGCGACGCGCGACGCAAAACGCGGCATACTTCGCAGTCGTTTGGGGATGGACTGCGGTGGTCTGGACATGGACGTCATTCAGCGGTCAAGGAAGAAGGTGTGTCAGGAGCTGTACGATCAGAAAGCGCCGAGGGTTCCGCAGTTGCCCCAACGCCGCGAAGAAATATTCGGACGTACGCGCGCAATGTCTTATCCGTAGGCTGCGAGAACATCTCCGGCATCATGTCGCGATTCATGGCGTCGGTAAACGTGGCGCCCATGAGCATCGTCACTGCCGCGCTGACGTCGGTGGGCGATAACTCGCGTTCGGCCGACATCCATCCGTGACGGCGCAACTGCACGACGTATTCGCGCAGTTGCGCGGCCGCGCTACTTAGTCCGTCACAGGCGCAGGCCGCCGCTTCCGGTCGTTCTGCGGCCTCGCTGATGAGCTTGCGCACCATGTCGCGGCGCTCGCTTAAGCCTTTGTGGTGGGCGTTGACCCATTGCGCGAGCTCGGCCTGCGGATCAACCGGCACTCGCGGCAGCGCGGCCGCCTGCTCGATGCGGGCGCTTTCCCGCATGGCGATGTCGAGGAGCGCGTCTTTGGAGCCGAACTGGCGGAAGATAGTGACTTCGTTGACGCCGGCCTCATCGGCAATACGTCTCGTCGTAGCCCCCCGCCAGCCGTGGAGGGCGTAGACGCGGGCGGCGGCGTGGACAATGCGGTGGCGGTGGTCATCGATCATTGTTGGAATGTATGCAAGTGATTGCTGTCACGCAAGTGTGTACTTGCTACACGAAACCGATAAGTGTCTGTTCTGCCGTAAAGCGCGGCTCAGCGTCGTCCAATCCGCCTGACCGCGAGGGCATCTTGCCCTTCCGAAGTCGCGCCTCCATTCATGCGTGGAGTGATTGATCGAGTCGCCGCCGACGCTGTACCCAGAAACCTTTGAAGAACTCCTCGGCCGCAGCGCTGGCGAACTGCTGGGCCGATCGCGAAGCCGAGACGTCATTGACGCTGCGTTGGTGCTGCTGGCCGAAGACGATGATCAGATCCTCACCTCGGATCCCGATGATGTCTTGCCGCTCGCGAAGCTTTCGGGACGGTACGTCAAAATCATCGTCACATCGTGCACGCCTACACCGTGTTTCATCGGTTCGCGACGCACGCGCGTTCTTCTAGGTTGACAATTCGCGCCCGACGTTCGAAGTAGTCTCCAGCGACGTCCCGCCCGTACCTCATTCACCCGCTACTGGGAAACTCGATGCGACACCTCTCCGCTGTAATGGCACTCGGCGCCGTGCTCTCGACAGCGCCGTCGCTGGGAGTAGCCCAGGCCAATGGTCGCATGAATCCGATCATCGCCATGCAAGAAAAAGGGTTGCCAATTTTTGGCATCTCCCATCCGGCGATCGTCGCGCGTCCGATGGGAGGACGCGGACGTGGCGGCCCACCCGGTGCGGCAACCGTAGCCGACGCGCCGCCCGCGCCCGCACCTCCGCCAATTGTGCTGTCTGACGTGGCCAAAGAAACCGTCGACTACAAACGCGCCGACTATCTGTTCACCTCCGGCACGTCCGACACGTTCTTGCGCTACATGGAGGAGATCACGAAAGCGGGTGGATCAATGCGCACACATCCGTTCTCTGCCAAGATCGGCATCTGGCACGCCAACCCCACCAACTCGGCGAACGCCATCATCCGCCAGTTAAATGCCGGGCATGTCGCCGTGTCCGCGGAAGCGGTGGAGTCGGCGGACGAAGTGCGTGAGGTGATCAAGGCGATGCGTTTTGCGTCCGCCGGCGGCACACGACCAGACACGGGCCTTGCCAATGCAGCCGCGTACTGGGGACTCACCGTCGATCAGTACAAAAAGAAAGCCGACGTGTGGCCGCTGAACAAAAACGGCGAATTGCTGGTGACGGTGATTATCGAGAGCAAGGAAGGCCTCGCCCGCGCGCGGGAGATCGCTGCGGTGAAAGGCGTCGGACAAATCTTCGCCGGTTACGGCACGCTGGGTGGTGTGTTTCGCGATGATCCGGCCGGACGCGAAGCCGCAGCGGCGCAGATTCTGGCAGCCTGCAAGGAATTCAAGATTCCGTGCGGATTTCCAAGCAACAATCCCGCCGAGATGGAACAGCGAATGAAGGAAGGGTGGACGGTGCACATCATGCAGCGCCGGAACGACGACGGATTCGCTGCCGTCGAGACTGGGCGGACGATGGGTGGTCGTAAGTAGGGAGTTAAGTGCAGAGGAAGGTTACGGATCGTTCCACGGGTTGACGATGGACACGCCGGTGTCGGCGAAGTCCGCCACATTGCGCGTAACCATGGTCATGCGGTGCACCAGTGCGGTGGCGGCGAGCAGTGCGTCGCGCGCCGGCCGCTTGTCGGGCACTTGAACGGACGCACTTCGTAGCGCGACTTCTGTATCGATGATCAGCGTGCGATTGGAGAAGGTGGGGATCACTGTGCCGTGAAGCCAACGGCGCAAGGTGGTCCCTTGCGTCTGGTCACGGCGTTCAATCCGCAACACGCCGATTTCCAGTTCTTCAATGGTTATAACGGAAACAAACATTCTATTTGCGTCGACGGATCGTGACCACGCCCTTACGCGCGTATCTGCAGTGCCGGTGCGCACCTTGCGCAACTCCGAGACGACATTGGTGTCGAGTAAGAACATCAGTCGAAGTCTGCTGGCCGTGGGAAATCGCGCAGGTCTTCGCGCACCTGCGCGAGCACTTCGTCAAAGTCGTCGTCGATTAGCTCTGGCATCGCCAGCAAGTCGGCGATGTTCACACGGGCGTGGGTGATCTTCTGATACTCTTCGTAGGTGAGCAGCACATGCGCCGGCTTGCCGCGATCGGTGATAAACACCGGACCGGAGGCCGCTGCACGTTTCGCCTTGCTTGCGTCCTGATTGAATTGCCTGCTGGAAAGCGTCGTAATGGCCACCATAGCGTCCTGTCCGAAGATGTAGGTACGTTACTACATTTGTCTTTCCGACACAAGGCTTAATACATCTGAGCGTCAGCGCGTCGTCATCGACCGCAAACGTCGCTGCAGCCTGGCGAGACGGTGGCAGTCGCTGCAGCGAGCGGTGCGCGAACTCGGGTTTAGGGAGGCGGCACGCGGGGACTCGCCACGCGCGGATCTTTCTTCCACTCCTGATTGTCTTTTCGAATCTCGCTCTGCGGTCGCAAGTTCCAGTCAAAGAACGTCCACGTACGACTCCACGAATCGATTTGTTCCGGTGTATCGTCGCGCGCGGTACTCGTGGCGTTCACACGTCGGTTGAAAGTGTGTCCGCAGCCACCGCCACCCTGCGGTGGATTGATATAGATCTTGGTCTCGGCGAGATCGGGCTTGAGTGCACGCAGCGTGTACACGAACTGCTGATTCTCACGGAAGTACACATCGCAGTCGTTGGTGGCGACGTGCACCAGCATCGGCACCTTGAGGTTCTCTGTCTGGAACACCGGCGATCGTTTGATGTATTCGGCGATGTTTTCGAATGGCATGCCCTGAATCCCTTCCTCCGCCGCGAAGTCACGCGCGTACGATGGCGCGTGGTCTGACAGGCGGAAAATGAGATTGGTGACTGGTACCATCGCTGCTCCCGCGCGAAACGGGTTCCCGTCGCGAAACAGATTGTGCGCGGTGATAAATCCGCCGTGGCTCCATCCCATCATGCCGAGTCGATCCATGTCGACGTAGTTGACGGTCTTGAGATAGTCGACGGCGGAGAGCGCGTCGTCTACCTCCATGCCGCCGTAATCAATCTTGCGATGAAAACTGTCGCCGTAGCCGGTGCTGCCTCGATAGTTGGGTGCAATGATCACATAGCCGCGATCGATCGCATCCTTCACAAAGGGCCACATGCTGAGCCCCCAGTTGGAATGCACCCCGCCGTGGACCCATACGAGCGCCGAGTGTTTGGTCGCTTTCTTGGTGAGCGGGGCAAACAAGTACGCAGGAATCTCCAGCCCATCGACGCGACTTTTGTACGTCACCAGCTTGAAGTCCATCACGCCAGTCGCGCGCGCCGCGTACGCACTATCGGTCTGCATGCGCTGACGGATGTCGCGGTCGCAGTTGTTGCCGCAGCCAGCCAGATCCGCCGGTGCCTTGCTGACGAACAATGAGCGCGCCCGTGCAGTATCGGTGATCACAACACCACGCCCTGCAGGTTGCGCCGTGGCTGCGCCACCTCGCATCCGTGCGATCTCCGTTTCGGCAGCGATGTAACCGAAGGCACCCCATTGGCCACCGGCCAGAATGCGACGCCATATCGCCTCCGCTTCGCCACGCCGTCCGTTGTACCAATGCCAGTTGCCGAGACCATACGCCGCGGTGGCATCAGTCACGGCCATCTGCCCGTTCGGCCCAACGGTCAGGATAGAATCGGCGGACAACACACCGCGATACAGCAACATGAGCCGATGATAGACCATGTTCTCGACGACGTGCATATCGGGCGTGAACTGCGCGGCCACCAGCCCGGCCTCAGCATCGCGTCCCAGTCGGCGCAACGACATGTAGAGCCAGTGTGCGATCGACACTTTGCGGTCATCGTTCTTGGCGGCGGTCAGCTCACGTCGCAATACCGGCAACGCGTTCGCGTATTCGCCTTTGAGATAGTAGGCGAGTGCTAAATGGTAGTTGATGTTGGAATGCAACGTCCCAATCGGCTGATTGGCGGCGTTGGGCTGTCCGTCCGGTTCGACGATATCGGGTTTACCCTGCACCAACGTGGCAGCGCGTTCCAGATCACGGATGGCGTTGTCAAACTCGCGCACGCTGATGTAGCGATGCCCACGATGCCGAAAGAGCCACGGATCATTCGGAAAGAGTGCGGCCCCACGCGAATACACCGCAATCGACTCGCGCAGACGTCCGAGATAGCCGAGACGGCGTGCATACCAGATGATCGAATCGACATTGCGCGGCGTGTGATCGTACGCGCGCTTGGCATCAGCAAGTTGCTCTTCGTATCGCGTGCGGACAGCGCTGCCCAGTGGCAGCGTGCGGAGGGTGTCCCCGAGCAGCGACATCGCTTCCGCGCCCGGCGGCAGGGTGCGTGTTGCTGGTCCCTGTGCACTTTGCGCGAATACCGACGATGCCGACGCCGCGAAGGTCAGCGAGGCGACGCAAGATATTCGGCGAGACGCGCGATGTGCGAAGTTCATTGCCGTGTTCCCGCATGTGGAGGTCAGGTGTACAGCATGCGAATGACGAAGGCGCAACGTTTAGTGTCGGACGCGTTCAACACCCGGAACCCCGTCAAAGCCAGCGTCAAACGTGAGGATGCGGTCAATCCGATATCGCTGCATGATCGCCAGATGCACGGCGTCACGCGCCGAGAGCTTCGATGGCTGTTGCAATACCGATTTGGCTAGCTGAATATCGTCAACGCTCACCGGATATACATGATCGACGACGTTCAATATTGCGTCAAACGCAGGCTGGATTGCGACCCGACGGTCGATCGCAACGTACCGATGCAGGATCTCCTGCAGCACCTCGGCATCCGTCACCAATCGCGTGTTGCGGTTCACCAGCTGTTCTAACAGTCGCCGTGCGGTGTCCTTGTGCGGATGGGGAGCGCCCACCAAGTACATCGGGACGTTCGAGTCGATAAAAATCACTCTTCCTGATTCCCGAGATACCCGCCCTCTATTTCCGCCAGCATCTGCTGAATATCCGCCGTGGGATACTCACTGAGCCAGGCCTGACGAATCGCCAGCAGCTTCTTTCTCGCGTCACCGGACGGCTCATCGCGACGGGCCGCGCGAAGTGTCTGGCGCACCCACTCAGCGACCGTCATGCGCTGTGCAGCCGCCGCACCGCGGATCTCGGCGAACTCGTCGTCTTGGAGGAGCACCTGCAGTCTTGTGGCCATGTATGAGTATGTACAACTCATACCAAGTAGTCAAGTAGACTGTTCACGCAGGCACCTTTCGGCCCACCACCTCGCTTCGAACTTCGTGGGTGTGCAGGACCGACGCGGCTCGCGGAATCCAGCGCTTTGAGTACGGCAAGAGTACTTACCCCTATTTTACTCGACTGGAGGAGTCACGAATACCATCCGGGGGACGCGTTTCGGTTTATGTCGGGATTCGCTGAGCTTGCTGACGCCGCACATGCGGCACGGGACGCCAGACCACACGTCGCGCTCGCACTGGCAACACTGGTGCGCGTTGAGGGTTCATCATACCGCCAACCCGGTGCGCGGCTGCTGGTGGACGCCGAACACCGTGTTTTGGCCGGTGCGATTAGTGGTGGATGCCTTGAAGGCGACGTTGCCGCGCGGGCGGAGCACGTGTGCGCGAGCGGCGTCGCGACGGTGCTCACGTACGATTTGCGCGATGACCTGCAGACGATCTGGGGCTTTGGCAGTGCGTGCGATGGCGTTGCGCACGTTGTGCTAGAGCCGCTGACGAATATCGCATGGCTGGAGGACGCGGCAGGCATTCGTCATGCGCGTGACGGCGGTGCGGTGGTGACGATGGCGTCGGACACGCAACCGTGCGGCACGATCGCGCTGTTTTCCGGTGCCGTGCGCAGTGGCTCGTTGTGTGCGTTAACGCCCGCGGCGTCCGTCGCCCTGTTACGGCAGATCGAGCCGCTGGTGGCTATCGCTGAGCGTAACGCGCGTCCAGTGCTGGAGTCGGTGGAGGTTGACGGCGCGTCGGTTCGGTGCTTTGTGGAACCACTCATTCCGACGGTCTCGCTCTTTCTCATTGGAGCTGGGCGCGGTGCCGCCGCGTTCGCCGAGATCGCGACCACGCTCGGCTGGGATGTGACGCTTATTGATCATCGACAAGCGTTGCTCGACGCGCTGTCGTTGCCGATCGCCGTGCGCACGCGGTGTGAACGCGCGGACCCTGGCGCACAGGCGGTCTCGCGCGACGCGCGCACGGCCGTGGCCCTGCTGTCTCACACGTTCGAGACCGACGTTGAGTGGCTCAGCGCCGTGTTGCCGCTACCGGTGGGTTACGTTGGCGTGCTGGGTTCGCGTCAGCGCGCGGCGAAAATCGTCGAGACGCTCATCGAGCGTGGCCTGCCAGTGACCTCGGCCATGCGACAAATGCTGTATGCGCCGATTGGACTTGACCTTGGTGGCGAGACGCCGGAGTCGATAGCGCTCGCGGCGATCGCGGAGATTGAGGCGGTGATGCATGGGCGGTCGGGAGGACCGTTGCGGGAGCTGGAGAGTCCGATACACACAAGGACGGAGTCGCCGAGGTGACGATGGAGCCGCGGAGAACTGCGGGATCACGCGGAGACGCGGAGAACACAGCGTCACGCGATGAACTGCGGGATCACGCGGAGGCGCGGAGACGCGGAGAACACAGCATCCGGCGAACACGAAGAGAACTGCGGAAATGTGACGCAGCGGAATCCACGCGAAGCGGTGGAAACGTCGACACGTGCGCGAGGAGCCCGTTCAGCGCACTGTTTGCTTGCGTTGCACCTCATTCTTTTGTTGCTGTTCTCCGCGGCTCCGCGGCTCCGCGTGATTCCGTAGTTCACCGGCTCCGAGTGATTCCCGTAGTTCTCCGCGTGATCCCTGATTGCTCGCGAGCTTACCTGCCGACCTCGACCCCGCGTCTCCGCGTCGCCCCGATAACAAGCCACAGCGTTCCCAGGATCAATGCGCCCAGCGTGATCAGTTTGCCCGTTTGGTATGTAGGACTCGTGAAGGTGAGTTCAACGTTCTTCGCACCGACAGGCAGCGCGAGACCCATCAACACGTAGTCCGCGCGTTCCACAGTTGTCGGCTTGCCATCCACGGTCGCCGTCCATCCAGGATAGAAATTCTCGGAGACGACAAGTGCGGCGTTCGCCGGTGCGGGTTTGTCGAGCGCGAGTACGATATGCCCTGGCGCCCATGTGGTGGAGCGCACGGTGATATCGCTGCGCGGTGGTGGCGTGGAGGGCACGGGCTGCGAGGGCAACGTCGAGGTGGGATCGACAAGCATCGCCGCGCGAGTGTCGAACTGTGGGCTCTGTAACGTGGCGAGCGCGTTCTCGTCTGGCACTTTCACCGTCAGCAACGTCACCCACGCACCAGCATGATCGCCCGGTAGTTCAAAGAGCGAGACACTGTTGCCCGCGGTGTTGGTGACGGGTCCAGCCACCATGGTCGCGCCGGGCACGGGTGGCGTGGTGTTGTTGGTGTACAGGTATCGCACGTTCAGCAACTGCCGCATCTGCGGATTGGATAACTGCTTGAGATAATCTTGCGTATCCCATCCGGTGAGCTCGTCGAACCGTCCAAGCTCATTGCCGTGATAGCCTGAAACGCTGCGAATACCGTGCACCATAAATCCGGTGCCCTTCCCTTCGCCGCTTCCCAGATACGGATCGCGCCGCGTTCCAGTCATGTCCTGCGTAGCGAGGGCAAACACGCGGCCCGATTCCGGTTGTTTCTTGAGATAGTCGATCACTGCATCACCGGCATACAGCTCTGTCGCTGGTGGCGAGAACATCCAGTACAGTCGCTCGATCGACCACAAGTCAGCAGCGACGACGGCAACGAGCGCAAACGCGACAATGCGTGGGGCGATCACACGCCGGGCTGCCGCGAGACACAGCGCGAGCGTCACGGCAACAACGCCAAACGAGCGCCATGCACCGAGTGTCAGTGCAGACGCGTTGGCCGCCACTCTGTCCTCAAGACCGTAGCCGCTGGGCACCATCGCCATCGCCACGTTGGTCAGCGCGCCGCTGCTGGCGAGGACAGCAACGACCAGTGCGATCACACCCGCCGCGATTGCATATGCGGTGCGCATGCGCCCAGCGATCGCACGTTCAGCACCGATCGCGGCAAAGATCGCCGTGCAAAACGAAATTACATACAACATCGTGCTTGGCGCGCGAAACGACTTCGTGCCGGGCACCAGATACACCAGATGAAAGAACGGTGTGTATCCGCCGAGCGCCCACAGTGTCGCGACAACGAGCACACTCGTCCAAAACCAAATCATTGAACGCCGAACGCGACCCGCCGCGAACGCCAAACCAACGAGCACCAGCACCGCAGCGCCGATGTACTCGCTGTGTAAATGAATACCATTGCGCCCGGCGTACCCCTGCAAAATGCCGGAGAACTGCGGGAGATACATGTTGAGCATCTCCTCGGGCGGCAACGAGTATGAAATAGCGTGCTCCCACCCTTTGTCGACCGCGCGCGGCGACCATGGGATGTATTCGATCAGCGGCCAGAACTGAATCGCACCGCCGAGCATGCCGATACCTACGGCGACAGCGGCGGCAGCGAGACGCCGTACAGCGATTGCCGACGCGAGTAACACGCCACTCGCGTCGGCGGAGAACGCGAGATAAAGCGCGTACGCACCCGTCACCAACAACAAGTACTGCAGCAACTGCGGATGCGGCGTCAGCACGGCAAGCGTGACTGTGATCGCGAGTGCACCCCATGCCCACATGCGTCCGTCACGCACGCCGCGATGTACAAAGAACAGCGCAAGTGGCAACAGCGTGGCGACAAAAATCTTGCCGTCGTGACCGGGCGAGACGAGACCCGCAACATTCCCACCCATCATGTATGCCAGCCCACCAATGATTGACGCAACAAACGCAATGCCAAGCGCGCGATGTAAAAACAACCAAGCAAAACAGCCGGACAGGAACACGTGCAGAATCATGCCCCACGTCATCGCCGCACCCGTCTGCATGAGCAGTCGCAGCAGAAACGTTGGGTAGAAAATGTCGCCGTGCATGGCCGCCACGTACGGCATGCCACCAAACAGGTACGGACTCCACAACGGGAACGCTCCGGTGCTGCGCAACCATTGCGCAGCGAAATCACGAAACGCGTAACCGGCGATGTACTGATCGCTGTTCGGATTGAGCAGCGTCTGCCCCGATAGCGCAGGGTGCGCGAGCAGCAACGTGGCAACCGCGAACACAGCGCAGGCGATGGTCACCCGTGTCGCCAGTGAGGCGGCAGCGAAGGGTTGGTCGCTTAACTGGGCAGCGTTGTCCGCTGGACTGTGGACGCTGGAGGTAGAAGCCATGCGGAGCTCGACGGGCTGGAAGGAAGCGCAAGTTTAGCAGCCTGATGCCGGTAGCGCGTGTCCTGAGCAAAATTCACGGCAATCTCGCGACGACTTGCTCACCATGTCATCGCTGATGCGACTGGTGTGTTGGACGCGGTGACGCGAAGTTCGCTTATGTCGCACCCTTCGCACCCGTGGCATCGCCCGTCCACCGTAAACCCATTCATGCTCGCTCATCCTCCGGTGCCCACCCGAGTCGCCGCCGTGCTTCTTGCCGCCGGAGCGTCGACCCGACTTGGCCGAGCGAAGCAGCTCCTGCGTGACGAGACGGGCACACCGCTGGTGGTGCGCGTAACCACCCAGCTTTTGGCGTCCGGTTGTGATCCTGTGGTTGTGGTCACCGGTGCGGAGTGCGGACCCGTCTCGGACGCGTTGGCCGGATTCGTCGTGACCGTGGTGCACAATGCCGATTACGCCGAAGGGATGGGGAGCTCGATTCGCTGTGGTGTGTGGGCGATTTCCGTCGTAACCGGCGTACGGCCGATAGACGGTGTCCTGATTTCGGCCTGCGACATGCCGCAGATCGACAGGTCCCACTACGAACGCCTCTTGCTGACGTCAGAAAATGGTCGTCTTCGCACGGGGACGACATATGTGTCTGAAAAGTGTTCGCTTACTGAGCCGATGATGCTAGGAATTCCCGCGATTTTCCCGGTTTCAGACCTTATTAGGCTGTCGCAGCTGTCCGGGGATCGAGGTGCTCGCGCACTGCTCGCGGAGGGAGCACGACCGGTGGAGACGCTCGGCACGATCGATATCGACACCGAAAAGGATGTCCGTGAATGGCGCGCGTCCATGTCTTAAAACTTGGGTGACCGACGCAAAACCGCCCGGCCAATCACTGTGATTGACCGGGCGTTGTGCGAGCCCGCAGCGCAGCTGTCATACTGACGCGCTGTCCCCTCCACAACCGCTTGACTCACACGACTACATGAGAGCGTGCTACCGATTCCCTGGAAATGTGGAACCTGGCGAACTAACCCGTTCGTCCACCGGTGGCGCATTGCGTTGTCGCATCCTCGGTGGATTCATACCCTGAGGCATCGTGTTCGGGTCCATACGGCGAGGG
>JAYSVL010000511.1:0-11219 GCA_043718595.1 Gemmatimonadaceae bacterium | reverse complement strand
AGCGCCCTGCACCTTCGCTCGCCAGTTTGATACGCACGCCGCACACCGGCTGCACGTTGAGTTCGGCCGCGACTTCCAACAGCACGTCGAGTTCACTGAGCTGCTCGAGCACGATAAACACTCGGTGGCCCAACTTCTGGCCCATCAGTGCCAGCCGCATAAACTCGTGATCTTTGTAGCCGTTGCAGACGATGAGGTGCTCCGTACTGTCCGAGAGTCCGAGCACCGCCTGCAGTTCCGGCTTGGATCCGCATTCCAATCCTACGCCGTGCAATTTGCCGAATTGGACGATCTCCTCAACGACATGCCGCTGCTGATTGACCTTAATGGGGTACACCGTCGTATACCCGCCGGTGTACTCGAACTCGCGCATCGCGGTACTGAATCGCTCGCTCAACGTCTCGATGCGTGATCGCAGGATATCCGAGAACCGCAGCAACACCGGGAGTTGCACACCCTGTTCTTCAAGATCGCGCGACAAGTCGCGCAGATCGAGCACCAGGTGCGGACGGGTCGGATCGGGACGCACGATCACGTTGCCGCGCTCGTTGACGTCGAAATAACCGGCGCCCCAGCCCTCGATATTGTAGAGGGAGCGTGCGGAGTCGACAGACCAGAGCGCCGACAGCGGCGGCTCAGCGATGGGATGAATATCAGTTGCCATGGCGAGCAAAGTAGGGGATTGTCGCCGGTGAGGGGAGCGGCAGCACACCGGATGGTCGCACGCCCGCCGTCGCAACGCTCACACCACCGCCATTAGCTTGCGGCATGGATCCACGGATCATCGCGACGGCAGCGAAGGTGGGCAACCTCGTTGAGTCAGTGCTGGCAGCGTTCCGTCCGGGGCGGAATGGCAACGCGGTGCGCGCACTGCGCATTGTTGCGCATCGGAGCCTGGGCGATGCAACGACGCTGACCGTCTGCGGCCAGGTGGTGCGCGAAGCCCCGACAAGCACGCGTCGGCTGCAACGCGCTGGCGCGATACCGGCGCGAGAGCATCTGGCGTCGGTGTATCGCGCGTTTGATGTCGAGGAAGTACCGCACGCACTGCTCGATGTTTACTGTGCCTCGGTTCAGGTCATGGCGCACTGCGACGCGCGCGGTTTCTTCTGCGTCGACTTGCCCGCACCACGCGGGCAGCCATGGGCCAGCGGGCGACACCTGCCGACAGTCATCGTGTGTCATCCACCCGATAGCGATGAAGTGGAGGAGGGGGGCGCATCGGGGGATCGCCATCAATCGGCGCTGCGCTATGATCCAACACCTGTCGTTTGCGACGACTTTGAGGTGTTTGTGCCCGGTGTGTCCGCGACGCTCGCTATTGTCAGCGATCTCGACGACACGGCAATGGATACGAACACGCTTAGCACATGCGCATCAATTGCGACCGTGATGTTTCGCAGCGCGCGCAACCGCGATGCGGTGCCCGGCGTTCCCGCGTTGTACAACGCGCTGCAGGCGGGCCCATGCGAAGACAGTCACAACCCGGTGTGTTACATCTCGAGTGGCGCGTGGAATCTGTATCACACCGTCGTCGCCTATCTCGACACGCACGACATGCCACCCGGTTCGATTCTGCTCAACGACTGGGGATCGCGCCGTCGCGGCTTTCACGCCGTCGGGCATGCGCACAAGTCGCAACACGTCAGGTCACTGCTGGCCCGATTGCCTTCCCTTCCGTTCCTGCTTATCGGCGACGACGTACAGGAAGATCCGGAGATCTATTGCGAGGTTGCGCGTGAACACCCGGGCCGCATTGCAGCCGTGTGGATTCGCGAGACGCGACATGACAACACCCGACGACGCGCAATCGAATCGCTACGCCTACCGCTCGCGCTCGTCGGCACCGATCTCGTTGTGGCGAAGGAAACCGCGCATTTTGCCGAGGACGCGGCACGGCGTCGTTGGATCGCGCCCGCATACGATGTGACGACCGCAGCCACCCGATAGGCAGCTGCGCGCGCTCACGCGCTACCTGTTGTCGCCGTCCAGCAGCCCGCCAATGCCGCCGAGTATCGATCCCTCATTCCGATTGCGCCCACCGGCGCGGGGGGACGCGGCGATGATGCGATCGGCCAGCCGAGAGAACGGCAGCGTTTGCAGGATCACGCGCCCCGGCCCGGTCATCATGGCGAAAAACAGTCCCTCGCCGCCAAAAAGCGCGGTCTTGATGCCCGGCACGCGCTGGATGTCGTACTGCACCGATGGCTGAAACGCCACAAGACAGCCGGTGTCGACACGGAGCTGTTCCCCAGGTGCGAGATCGATGGCGTGCAATGTGCCCGAGGCGTGCAGGAAGGCCAGGCCGTCACCGTGCAAGCGCTGCAGGATAAATCCTTCACCGCCGAAAAATCCAGCGCCAAACTTCCGTGTGAAGGCAACGGTGATGTCGATGCCGCGTGCTGCGCACAAAAAGCTGTCCTTTTGCGCCATCACCGTCCCGCCCCAATCGCGTAGCTGGATCGGCATGATCTTGCCCGGATACGGTGCCGCAAAGGCGACGTCGGCGCGACGCGCGCCTTCGTTGCCAAACAACGTGACGAAGAATGAATCGCCGGACAGCACCCGCTTGCCGGCACCAACCAGTTTGTCAAACAAGGATCCGCTGCGCGCATTTGGGTCGAGCGTGGTCGCCATCGTGATGCCCTCGCGCATAAACATCATGGCACCGGCCTCGGCAAATACTGCCTCGCCTGGATCGAGCGTGATGATCACGGCTTGCAAATCATCACCAATCACTTGATAGTCGATCTCGTCTGCCACAACGTCTCCGGAGAAGGGTGCGCGAACACAGGACACTGCTAGGAACGGGGAACTGACGCCGATAGCCGCAGTGCGCGCGCTCATTGTCGCGCACTGTACATGACGCCAGCTTTGACCCGTTCACCGGACAACAATAATGACACGATGTCGCTCGCGTGAGGGAGACGATGGGACGTTTGCTGGGCTACTTTGCGCGTGGACTGATACTGCTCGCGCCACTCGTCGTCACCGTGTGGGTGTGCTGGCTGGTATTCACGAGCATCGACGGATGGCTCGGCTTACCGATTCCGGGTGCCGGGTTTGTCGCCACACTGGTCCTCATCACCGCCGTCGGCGTCGTTGGCTCGAGTTTGCTGTCGCGCTCTGCCGTCAGCCTGTTCGAGCGTCTGCTCTCGCGGTTGCCGTTTGTTCGCTTGCTGTACAGCTCGACCAAAGAGTTGCTCAACGCGTTCGTCGGCGAGAAGCGCCGCTTCGACAAACCCGTCCTTGTGGCGATGGATGCCACGGGCGCTGTTCGGCTGGTCGGCTTTGTCACGCAAGCTTCGCTCAATCATCTGGGACTTGTCGGTGATGTCGCCGTGTATAGCCCGCACTCCTATGCGTGGGCGGGTCAATTGCTCATTGTCCCTGCCTCTCGCGTCATTCCACTTGACGCGGCCAGCGCCGACACGATGGCGTTTATCGTCTCCGGTGGCGTGTCCGGCCTCGTCCCCAAAGCTTTGTCTACCGGCGAATTTGCCTCGACAGCGGAGTCTTGATCACGTGAACTTTCCCCTCGTAAAACAGGCCACGCTGCTCGCCGTGATCCTCGCGGTGATACCGAGCAGCGCATCCGCGCAGAACCCGGCAGCAGCGACAACAAAGCCGCTGCTCCTCGTGCCCGATGCGGTCTTCGACGGCGTGAGCGATGCGGTAGCGCGCGGCTGGGTCGTGTTGGTGCGCGGCCAGCGCATTGTTGCTGCGGGACCCGCGGCGAGCGTCACGGTACCCGCCGATGCCGAACGTATTGCACTCCCCGGCACGACGCTGCTTCCGGGACTGAGTGACCTGCACAGTCACGTGCTCCTGCATCCATACGATGAGACGTCGTGGAATGATCAGGTGCTGCGTGAGTCGCTCGCACTTCGTACTGCGCGGGCCGTGAATCATCTCCGCGCGACGTTGATGGCCGGGTTTACTACGCTCCGCGATCTCGGCACGGAAGGCGCTGGCTACGCTGATGTTGGTTTGAAGGAAGCGGTTGATCAAGGCATCATTCCTGGTCCACGACTCTTTGTTACTACCAAAGCGATCGTTGCCACTGGCACGTATGGACCCAAGGGATTTGGCACGGAGATCGGCGTGCCGCAGGGAGCCGAGGAGGCAGATGGTGTTGAAGGACTCACGCGCGTCGTGCGCGATCAGATCGGGCATGGCGCTGATTGGGTGAAGATCTACGCCGACTATCGCTGGGGTCCACGCGGCGAGGCACGGCCAACCTTCACCGAGGTGGAGTGGAAGGCGATTGTCGACGCGGCAGCCTCAGGCGGACGACCTGTCGTTGCGCATGCGAGCACTGCGGAGGGTATGCGACGCGCCATCACCGCTGGCGTGGAAACGATTGACCATGGAGACGGCGCTACCGCGGAAACATTCGCGTTGATGAAGGCGCGCGGTACAGCGTTTTGTCCCACGCTGTCGGCGACCGAATCCACCACGCGATATCGCGGCTGGAAGAAAGGTGTTGATGCGGACCCTGCCGGGATTGCGCAAAAGAAGGCGATGTTTCGCCTCGCCCTCGCGTCCGGGGTAACGATGTGCAATGGCAGCGATGTTGGCGTCTTCTCGCACGGCGCGAATGCGCTGGAACTAGAACTCATGGTGGAATACGGCATGACACCCGTCGCTGCGCTGCGGGCCGCGACCAGCGTCAACGCGCGCATCCTGCATCGTGAGGCGGACTTTGGTCGCATCGCGCCTGGGCTACTCGCCGATATGATGGCGGTGCAGGGTGATCCCACACAAATCATTAAGCAACTACGTGACGTGCGATTTGTGATGAAAGGCGGTCAGGTTGTGCGACGAGAGCCGACTACGCCACGCTAGCGTGTGCCCCTGATGAGAAAACCGTGGCAAAAGGTGCGTCTGCACCGGCTCGCAACGAGTCGATGAGCCCCTCGACAAACACTACCAGTTCACCCATTGATTCCGCATCGAACACGAGTTTGACACCGGCGGCGCGATAGAGGTCGGGTAACGAACGCGTACCGCCGAGTGCCAGAAAGCGTTTGTACGCAGCGACGGCGCCGACTGGGTCGTGGATCGAATTGCGAAACACTTGAAGCGCACCCAACTGCGCAATGCCGTACTCGATGTAGTAAAAGGGCAACTCAAAAATGTGGAGTTGCCGATACCAACGGGCTATACGTAACGCATCAAGTCCCGACCAGTCCACACCCGCTTCAAACTCCGTGCGGAGCGCGAGCCACTGCGCGTCACGCGCATCGCGGTCGGCGCCACGAGGATCGGTATAGATCCACGCCTGAAACGCGTCGACACTGGCGATGTGCACCAAGCTGCCGAGTACATCTTCCAGATGCTCAAGCCAGGCGACGCGCGCTTCGGCGGGTGAATAGTACCCATCCGGTTGCACCAGGTACGGCATCGCCAACAACTCCATGCCCATGGACGCGAGTTCTGCCGCCTCATGCCCGGTTCGGCGCTGCCACGTGTACGGCAGCGCGTGTGTCGCAAAGTCGTGAAAGCTGTGTCCTGCTTCGTGCACCAGTGTTTGCACATCGTCCGGCACGCCGACCGCATTCATGAAAATGAATGGACGTCCGCGAAACGAGAGATCGGTGCAGTAGCCACCTGGTGCCTTGCCGGGGCGACTTTCGAGGTCGAGCAATCCTTCGTCCGCCATGACCCCAAACTGCGCACCAAGCTCGGGATCGATGCGGGCGAACACCTGTCGCGCCCGGTTGACGAACGACTCCACATTCGTGAACGGTCGCAGCGGCTCCGCGATCTCGAGGTCCACCGTCACGTCCCATGGTCGCAACACATCGACCTTGAGCGACTGGCGACGATGTTCCATGAGTCGTGCGACTGCCGGCCTTACCGTGCTTCGCACCGCGTGGTGAAACTGTGCGCAGTCCGCTGGCGAGTAGTCGAACCGGTGCTTCGCGGCAAAACAGTATTGTTGGTAGTCCGCAAATCCTGACTCACGGGCCACGGCCTGCCGTACGGCGTACATACGGTCAAATTGATCGGCGAACACGTCGCGGTGCTCCAAGTATGCCGCCGCTCCAAGGCGGAACGCGCGCTCACGTTCGGTGCGAATAGACGACTTGAGGAAGGGCTGTAATTGCGGAATCGTTTTGCGGGCACCGTCCCACTCGACACTGAGTCCACCCGTGACCTTTTGATAGGCGGCCGAGAGCTCTTCGATTTGCGAGAACCGCTCAACGTTGGCTTCGCGAAATATTTCGATGTCCATGCGAAAGCGCCGGAGCGTCGTTTCCAGATCCGGACGCGACCAGCCCATCTCGATCAGTCGACGGGCGAGACGCACCTGCTGTTCTTCGAGTTTGGGGAAGATCTCCATGGAGAAACGCAGATACGCTTCCTCAGCCGCAGCATCTGCTGTGTTGCCGGTGTAGGCAATCATGGCCAACGTGCCTGCTTCGCCCACCATGGTGTCGAGTCGAGACCATGTCGCCAGCCAAGGTTCAACGACCGCGTCACTGTTGGTCAGCGGCACAGTCGCCAGGGCGTCGTAATAGGGCTGGACGTCGTTCCAGGTGGCGAGGCGGAACGCGTCGGGCGACGATGGAAGTTCGAGCATATCGGATGGAGGGGGACGAAGAGTGCGCGAGCATACACCGCATGCGTCACTCAAGTGTCACTGCTACTCGCCGTACGGGATCCAGATATTCTTGACGTGCACGGATCGCCGCAGAAACTCGCGACCTTCGCCAACGCGCGGATCCAGCCATTCGCGACCAACCCACTCGGTCCATGTCCGTTTCAGGTTGGCGGCCGACGCCCGCTCAACCGCCGCAGCACCAGCTTGCGAGCCAACGTACCACACGGCGGCCACGTCATCGTGATCGGCAAGCACCTTGGCAAGCGCGTCACGCGCGCCGGTCACCAGATTGACCACACCGGTCGGCACGTCAGAGGTCTCCAACACGCTGTAGAAATCGGTCGCTGATAGCGGGTACCGCGCCGACGGTACGGCGACCACACGATTGCCAGTGGCGATCAGCGGCGCGACCAACGAAACGAAACCGAGCAGCGGATACGGATCGGGACACAAAACGCCAACCACTCCGATCGGTTCGTGCATCGCCAGCGCCACACCGCGAATAGGGACGTCATGCACGGCACCATCGTGTTTGTCGGCCCATGCCGCGTACGTAAACAGTCGCGAGATCGACGCCTCGACTTCGAGCCGCGCGTCCGCACGTGTCGCTTCGCTCATCGCGGTAATGCGCTCTGCGAACTCGGATGCGCGGACCGACAGATTTTCGGCGATGTAGTACAAAATCTGCGCACGGGCGTGGCCCGCAGTACGCGCCCATGCGGACGCAGCATGCGCAGCTTCGACGGCGTTCCGGATGTCCTTCCGATTGCCATCACCAACTTCGCCAATCACGCGACCGTTCCCATCGCGCACGGCGAGCGAATATCCCGAATCGGGCCGTGCTTGCTTGCCGCCGATGAACATTTTCGGCGTTCGATCAATGGGCGGCATGGCGCCGCGTATCACCGCAGCGCCGAGATCATCGACAGCATCGTCGGGTGACGCATCGCCCTCACTCGGCAGCACAGGAGACGGTGCGTCGCTGTGTGCGCGCGTTGGCTTGAGATACTCCCACACACCTTCGCGGCCACCTTCCCGCCCAAAACCGGATTCTTTGTAGCCACCAAATCCGGCGGACGCGTCGAACATGTTTGTGCTGTTGATCCACACCACACCGCATTGCAACTTTGGCGCGATGTCGAGCGCGAGGTTGATGTTCTCCGACCACACGCTGGCGGCCAGTCCGTACGGTGTGTTGTTCGCCAGCGCCACCGCTTCGTCCGGCGTGCGAAAGGTCATCGTCACCAACACCGGTCCAAAAATTTCGACCTGCGCGATGGTGGCCGACGGCTGGACGTTGGTGAATAGCGTTGGCGGATGAAACCAACCATCAGTCGGCATCGCCCACGACGGCTGCCAGCACGTTGCGCCCTCCGCCACGCCCTGTGCGACCAGCTGCGTGATGCGTTCGAGTTGCACGGGCGCAATGATCGCGCCCATGTCGACGGCCTTGTCGAGCGGCGCTCCAACACGCAGTCGCTCCATCCGCACGCGCAACTTAGCGACCAATCGTTCCGCGATTCCCTCTTGCACTAACAATCGCGAGCCGGCGCAACACACCTGTCCCTGATTGAACCAGATCGCATCGACAACACCTTCGACGACACTATCAAGATCGGCGTCATCGAACACCACGAACGGACTTTTGCCACCGAGTTCGAGCGACAAGCCCTTCCCCGATCCCGCAGTCGCCACGCGAATGGCTCGTCCAACATCGGTGCTGCCGGTGAACGCGATCTTGTCGACACCCGGATGCTGCACAATCGCGGCGCCGCTGCGGCCGTCTCCCGTGACAAGATTAAACACGCCGGGAGGCAACCCAATCTCATCCACCAATTGCGCGAAACGGAGCGCCGTGAGCGGCGTGTATTCAGCTGGCTTCATCACAATGGTGTTTCCCGCCGCCAGCGCCGGCGCGACTTTCCACGCCAACATCAGCAGCGGGAAGTTCCATGGGATAATCTGCCCGACGACACCATACGCGTGATGACCGGGGAACTCGCTCTCGAGGAGTTGCGCCCAGCCGGCGTGATGATAGAAGTGTCGCGCAACGAGAGGAATATCGATGTCGCGCGTCTCGCGAATCGGCTTGCCGTTATCCAGTGTCTCAATGACGGCGAAGTCACGCGAGTGCTTTTGCACGCCGCGGGCGAGCGCGTAGAGCCAGCGTGCGCGCACATGCCCATCTAACGCTTGCCATGCGGGATACGCCGCGCGCGCCGCAGCAACGGCCGCATCAACATCCGACGCACTGCCCTGCGCCACCTGAGCGATGCGCCCGCCGGTCGACGGATCAAACACGTCCAGTGATTCTCCACTGGCAGGATTGGTCCAGCGACCGTTGATGTAGTGCCCAAAGCGTCCGCTACTGGCGCCAAGCCACGCTCGCACGATCGCGTCGCCTTCCGGCGCCGGTCCATAGGCCATCGAATCAAAGATGCGTCGCACGGAATGCGGCGCGGCGACGCTTGCGGGTTTCGTCGAAATGGCCATGGGCTACACCATCGGTTGGCGGTGGGCCGCTGCATAACGCCCGGTCACAAAGTGCTCGAGCTGGCGCTCAACGTCCGTCAGCAATCCACTCGCGCCAAAGCGAAACAGATGCGGGCGCAGCCATCGATCGCCAAGTTCTTCCTTCATCAGCACCATCCAATCGATGGCCTGCTTCGCTGTGCGAATACCGCCTGCCGGCTTGAATCCCACTTCGTGTCCGGCGAGTGCCCCGTACTCACGAATCATGCGTGTCATGACCAGTCCAACCGGCAGGGTCGCGTTTGTCGGCTCCTTCCCGGTACTCGTCTTGATGAAGTCGGAACCGGCCATCATCGACACCATGCTGGCACGAGCAACGTTACCCAGCGTCGCCAGTTCGCCGACGCCGAGGATGGTCTTCATGTGCGCGTCACCACAGGCGTCCCGAAACGTCCGTACTTCATCGAACAGGGACAACCAATCGCCGCGCAACACGTGGGCACGCGTGATCACGATATCAATCTCCCGCGCACCGGCCCCTACGGACGCGCGCACTTCATCGAGCCGCTGCACAAACGGTGAAAGCCCTGCCGGAAATCCCGTCGAGACAGCGGCCACCGGAATGCCGGAGCCCTCAAGCGCGAGGACCGCGGTGCTGACGTACTCGTGATAGACACAGACGGCGCCCACCGTCAGCGCGAGATCGGCCACACCGAGGGCGTCAACGATCTCCTGTCGCAACGGATGACGTGCTTTGGCGCAGAGACGTCGCACGTTCCCCTCCGTGTCGTCTCCCGAGAGTGTCGTCAGATCCATGCACGAGATGACGCGCAGCAGCCACGCAGCTTGCCACTCCTTTTTCACAGTGCGTCGGCCGGGCAGACTTGCCACACGACGTTCGACGGCGCTCCGGTTCACGCGAATCGACCGCACCAATGCGAGGTCGAGCGCGGTCCCTGGATTGCGCAGGGGCGGGTCGTCAGGCGCCAACGGGTGCGTGGGACCCGCGGTGTCGGGCCCAACGGGGTCGGCGTGTCGTGCCGACCGAGCGGCGTGCAAGGGAGTCACGGACATGGTTCGAGAATCTAGACGCCGCCCCGACGCGGCGCCTCCCTGGGACGCAGATGAACTGTGACGCGCGATACGCTCGGATGCAGATCAACTGTGACGCTTAACTACCGCAGGGTAACGGCCGACACTCACACGAGCAGACTGTTTTCCTTCACGAGGTTCGCCCATGGGTTCCGCTCACAAGATTCTCCGCAACATCGCCCTGCTTGCCGCCACACCAGCGCTGCTGGCCTTTCCGGGATGTTCGTCCGCGACCGAGGTCGTCACTGCAGGCCGTCTGGCGATCGTCCAGGGCCATTTGCAGAGCGGCGCCGTTGGCACGTTGCTGCCAACGCCAGTGGTGTTGCGCGTCCTCAGCACAAGCGGAGCGCCCGTCGCCAAGGTGCCAATCAGCTTCAGTGTTGTGGCTGGTGGCGGCAGTGTCGAACCGGCAACGGTAATTAGCGATGCGAATGGTGAAGGTAAAGCAAAATGGACACTTGGCCCGGCCGGCGTAAACCAATCTCTTAGCGCCAGCGCGCCCGGCGTCGACCAGATTACTGTTAGCGCGATCGGCATTCCGCCAAGTGACTTGGTGGTCGCCCAGGGCAACAATCAGTCGGCCAAAATCAACACGGCGCTGCCGGTGCCAATCGTCGTACGTGTCACCGGAGGATCTGGCGTGCCGATTCCGTTCGCCACGATCAGCATGGCGATCACCGGCGGCGGCGGCAGCGTGTCCCCGCAATCGGCAGTCACCAACGCGCTTGGCGAAGTCAGCGTGCGATGGACTCTCGGTCCTACGGCCGGCCTGCAGACCGCAACCGTGGCCGCTGGCGGGCTCGGACCCATTACGATCGTCGCGACCGCCAACTAGCGCAAGCCGCCCTGCGTGGATCCGCGCGATTGACGATCCTTCGGGATGTCGATCGCGCCATTTGCTGGGAAGACCGTTGTCGTCACTGGCGGCAGCGACGGTATTGGGCGGGCTGCGGTCGCCGCCTTCGCCAGCGGTGGCGCGAACGTCGTGATGATCGGGCGCAATGAGGCCAAGACCGCCGCCGCTGCCCAGACCATCATGAGTCGC
>JAYSVL010000052.1:0-2747 GCA_043718595.1 Gemmatimonadaceae bacterium | reverse complement strand
TTAGAGCCGTCGACCCCGCGCCTCACCCGCAACGACGGGCACTTAACGACGATTGACTCACCAGCCGACACTTGTGTTCAACAGACTAGTCAGCGGCGTCGAGCTGGGCGACTGGTCGCAGGTTCGCGCGTTGATCTACGACCACCTCGATCCATGATCGCCGTCGATACGAACGTCCTCATCTGTCAGCGGACAAAATTAAGACACCGACGCTTGTCGTGACGAACGAGCAAGACTTTCGCGTGCCGGTCGATCAGGGGCTGCAACTGTTCAACGCAATTCGTCGGAACGGTGTGCCGTCACGAGGGCTTGTGTTTCCCGATGAGGGGCACTGGGTGCTCAAACCGGTGAACAGCAAACGATGGCATGAGGAAGTGTTCGCATGGATTGCGAAGTACCTCAACGCTGGGCACGTTCCGGTCCAGTAACGCGAGAATGTGGAAAGCGCGGAGCGTGGCACATACGTTTCGCGTTTCCGCAGCGCCTCATCTCTAGCGTGGTGACGTTACGTACGAGCGTCATTACGGAGATGTGTTGGCGTGCACACCGTCACCGTCAACGCGCCATGGCGCGTCTGATACGGCTCAACGGCACTCGGTGTCACCACGTAGTTGCGTCCGTGCGGATAGTGTCGGCGAAACACATGCAGCGCCTTTGCATCGAATGTCGACGCGTTCCACTTGCACTCGATCGCGTCAACGTGGTCGCGCGATGACGTACGAACGAAGTCCACTTCATGGCCAGACGCGTCACGCCAGTAGCGGACCGGATCGTCTGGGAACTGGGACTGTAAGTGCTCGAGCACAACATGCTCCCAGAGCGCACCCATGTCCTCGTTGCGCAGGGTGTCCCAGCCGCGCGCAAAACTCACGAACCCCGTATCGAATCCGTACACCTTGGGCTGTCGCACAATTTCCTTCTGCCCGCCGCCAAAAAAGGGACGCACGACCGTCACCGCATGCGTGATCTCCAACGCCTGGACATGACTCTCGACCGTGGGGCGCGAGACGCCGAGTGCCGATGCGGTGCGCGTGACCTCGAACTGGCCACCGCTTTGTCGAAGCAGATACGCAAATAGCGCGTTGAACCGATTCATGTCGCGCAGTCCAAACAGTCGTTGCACGTCGCGCGCAAAGAACGAGTCCATCCACTCACGATACAGCGATGGCATTTTTGCATTGGCCAGCAATGCTTGCGGCAGACCACCGTGGAGGAGACGTTGGTCAAGCGTTGTGCCAAATGCTGGCAGTTCGTCCCACGTGACCGGCGTGAGATGAACGACGCGCTTTCGTCCGGCGAGGGTGTCGTGAAATTTCTTGGCGGCAGCCAGTGTTGATGATCCCGTCGCAAGGATCTTCACGGACGGGAACATGTCGGCACCGATTTTGAGTAACCGCGCCGGGTCGCGAAGCTGGTGGACCTCGTCAAATACCACCAACGGTTTCGTCAGCGACTCATAGAACAGCTGCGGATCGCGGACACGGTCCTCGACTGACGGGAGATCGCAGTTGATGTAGTGAGCGTCGTCCCCGCCCAGCCGATGTGCGAGCGTGGTTTTGCCGGAGCGACGTACTCCTGAAAGCCAGACGATTGGCGTTTCGAGCCATGATTGCGCTATTCGACGTTCCCAATCTGGTCGGCTAATCATACGCGTACTATACATTTAGTCCGCTATTTTGTAAAGTATACCTGCATTTGCTCCAGCAGCCCGTTCGAAAATCGCGGCTCAACGGACCCTCGCACCTTCTCGTCGTCAGCTACGATGTCGCTTCATCGTGGCGTCGAGCATGTCGACGTCCATTTCCGCGCCACATGGCGAGCAGCGCGGCAGTAAGGAAGAACGCATTTGCCCCCCACATCCCGACGACCGGCGATATGAGTTGCCTGTCGGCGAGATGCTCACCCGTAATGAGCAACGCGTAGTACGCGCCGAACACCACCGCGCTCGCACCGACAACCAACCACGAGCCGCCGCGCGGGAAGCTGTAGGCTAAGGCCATGGCGATAATCGTCAGCACCAGGCAGGCCGCGGGAAGCGCGAACTTCTTTTGGATCTCGACTTCGTACGCGGCTACGCGCGCGAGTGCAACGGGATCAGAGTTGGGCTTGACGTTTATCGCGGCAGTCCGCAGCTCACCAATCGTCATCGTGCGATCACCCTTCTTCACCGGCTCCGAACCTGTCAGTACACCTATGAGTCGCTCGTTCGCGCGCGGAACGATCTCGGCTGTCACCTCGAAAGAGAACGCGGCCACACCGATGGCGGCTGCGAGCACAGGGACGATCAATCGACGAACATCGCGCGTAACAGCGGCGAGGTTGCCGCTCGCGCCGAGTCGCGCGAATTCCCTGAGCACAGCCACGAAGACAGACATCGGGACCGTCATCGCCGCCGTGAATGGCACCGAAAGCAGTAGCGCCTTCACGATGGTGTCGGCCGATGCGCCTCGCCCATTAATCGAAGGAATCTGCTTGCTCATGTAGTTGATCAGCAGCATCGACGAAAGGACCAGAAAAGCGATCGAGAACGAGACGCCAAGTCGGCGCAGGAGTTGTCCGGTTGACGGCGTTGGTCCGGTATGGTTGTGCACAGGGTGCCACCGTTCGTAGTTGGCTCGCGTGACCACATCCCAGATGGCTGCCACGAAGGCCAGCGCGCCAGCCCACCTGCCTCGCCCGCGGGCCTCTGCGAATTCACGCACGAACATCTGCTCCATTGCGGCACCGTGTTTGTCACGCAAATCAGG
>JAYSVL010000510.1:0-3603 GCA_043718595.1 Gemmatimonadaceae bacterium | reverse complement strand
AGTACTGGAGCAAGAGTGCGCCGCTTGCTTCGTCACGCTGCACGGTAAGCGCGGCATTGACGTTCGTGAGTTGCTTCACCGCACCCGTGGCGACATCGAGCGCGAGCAGTTGCGATGTGGCTTTGACGCCGTCATTGAAGTAGATGGTGCGGCTGTCTGCACTCCAAAAGTCGACCGAGACACCGCCGTCCCACGCGTCGCCGATCTCGCGGAACGGCTGATTCTTCGCGGTTACGTCGCGGAGATAGACGCGCGTATCGCGGAAGTACGTGAAATCGTTGGCGGCAGAAAAAGCGATTGTGCGATTGTCTGGCGCGAACGACAACGTGCTTTCGCTGATTTCGACGTTTTTGGTGAGTTGTTCGATGGCGCCCGTCGCCGTTTCGAGCAGATAGAGCTCGCTGACCAGTCCCGCTTCGAGTGTGCCGCGGAAGTAGCGATCGTTTTGCGCGCCACGAAAGCCGATCCACTTGCCATCGTCCGACACGGTGACGCCGTCGACACTGTAGTCGAGGCCCTTCGTGAGCCGCGTCGTTTTGCGTGAGGCGACGTCCATGGCCCAGAGGTGCTGTACCGGTTCGGCCTGATTACGGATGCGCACATCGAACTTCTTTTCCATGCGCAACTTTTCATCGGTATCGAGCGTGTCGGCCGCGAGATAGTACAGCGTGCGGCTATCGCGCGAGAATTTCCACCAGCGGATCGGCGTTGGATGTTTGGTGAGCGGCATGGCCTTGGTGCTGTCCATGCCACTCACGGGAATCATGTGCAATTGCTGATCGTCTGCTTTGCCAGCGGCAAAAACGAGCCAGCGCCCGTCGCGCGTGAAGGCAAACGCGCCAACACCGTCTTTTGCTTCGGTGATGCGACGCGACTCACCGCCATCGGTTCGCATCCAGTACAGCTGATTGGTCGCCGCTGTGCCAACGGCCTCACGATTGGAGGCGAAGACGAACGACCTTCCATCCGGCGTCCAGGTTGGACTCGTTTCGTTCTTGTCTTTTGTGTAGGTCAACTGGCGCGTGTCGGCAACGCCTTGCGACATCGACACGAGATACACGTCTGATTGACGCTTGGCTTCTTTCCAGTCTGGCGTGGAGATCGTATACAACATCCACTTGCCATCGGGGCTGACCGCGGCCGCCCCGGACTGGCGTGTTTGCTGCATGTCGAGGAACGTCATCGGTCGCGCGGCCTGCGCGCTGAGAGCGAACGGTGCGCAGAGCAGGGCGGGGAGAAGTACGCGAGTCATTGGGTCGGCGGTCGGCTAGAGAGGATCCGGAGCGTCTGAAATACACGAGCGGCGCGCCCTAGGAAGGTGCGCGCCGCTCGTCGGTGTCGGAAGCCCCGTGCCGCTCAGGTCACGGCGTCATTTTTTCAGCTTCACCAGGATCACGCCGTTCGCGGCGCGCGGATCGGAGTATTTTGCGGCCGCCGCTGGTCCTTTGATAACTTCGACCGACTCGATGGTGTCCGAATCGAGCGAATTCAGGCGGGATGCTTCCGTGATCACGCCGTCAATGAGGAGCAGGCCATCAAACTTTCTCGCGGCCGACGACTGCGTGGCGACGACACTTTGCCCCTGAGGTAATCGCACTGCCACCAAGGCACCCGTCTTACCGTTGACCTGCAGACTGCGGGCGAAGCTGATGGAGTCACCACGGAGTTCCACGCCGGGCATGGTGCGCACTTCGACAACGCTGCCAGGTTTTGCCGTGGCTTCGGCTCGGGCAAACGTCACCGTGGCGATCTTCTCGGCGGAGAGCTTCTTTGCTTCCTCTTCGGTGACCTGCTTCCCGTCGACCACATAACGAATGTTGGCGGTATCCATTCCCGCGGCGGCCGCACGCTTTGTGGTGGCGGCAACGTCCATGGCGCTGATTTCTGCCGACGTTGGCAGGTTGGATTCGCAGGCGGCCAGCACGGCGAGTGCGGCAACGAACGTGGCGCTGAACCGACGGGCGACAACAAATCGTGCGGGCTGTGACGTCATGGCGATGAGTCTCCGTTCAAGGTGAGAGGCAGAATAGGAAAAGGCTGGCATGCCGAACGAGAGGGCCGATCGTTGTCCGCTCAGGTCGATCAGCAGCCGACCGTAGACGTGAGGTGCGGCACCAGCGCGCAACACGCGACGATCACAATCCAATTCAATGGCCAGGCGCAATCGCGACCACAGATACCACATCGCGGGGTGCCACGGCATCAGTGCCACCGCAACACAGCCCAGCATCAACAAGAGCGGATCATGCGCACGCACATGCTGCAGCTCATGCGCGAGCACCAAGCGCTGTTCGCTCTCGTCGCGAGCAAGGACCCAGGTGGGGATGACAATCTCTGGTGGAGCGATTCCCATCACGGCAGGACCTGCATCAGGTGACACGCGAACCGTCGCACCATGCAGCGACTGCACGGGCCACACGCGGCGCTGCCGTTGTACGCGCGTGAACACGCGAGCCATCACCAAGAGGGCCGTCAGTGACGAGAGCACCCACAGGACGAGTGCGGCGCGCTGTACGGCGTTGGGTGCGCGACTCGCGACTTCGACTACCGCGACGATCGGTGCGGCTAGCCGGCGGCGTGTGTCGCCGACCGCCGCGAACAGTCGGCTGAGCGGTGTGGCGGGCTCTTGAAAGTTAGTCTCGGTTGGCCTACCAACGACCGAAGACGTCACTTCGATCGGGCGATGGGATGCCGACTGACGTAGTGGTGCAGCGACGCTGAGCAGCAACAGGAGTGCGATTGCGGAGGCCCAGATCCAGCGCACCGGGCGCCCGGCCGTTCGCTGCATACCATGCAAGGCGGTTGCGGCACCAGCGATCAGGAAACCGATCAGGACTAAGAGGACCATCAGGCTGGTGATCATCGTCCGTCCTCGTTATCTGCTGGCGGTTCGCTGAGCCGAACCGTGAGGAGTTCTCGCATCCGCTCCAATTCACTCTGACTGAGGGATCGATCGGAGACCATTTGGGCGAACATTCGCTCAGCGGAGCCATGAAAGATGGCGTTCCGGATTCTGTCGATCGCGCTCCCACCGGCTCGCTCGGCGCCGACTAACGGGAAATAGCGGTAGGCGCGGCCTTCGGCTTCGTGACGCACAAACTCTTTCTCCTCGAGCGTCTGGAGCGCCGAGAGCACGGAAGTATAGGCGAGCGGTTCGGCGAGGCCGTCGCGCATCTCGGTGACGGTCGCCGATCCACGACGCCAGAGGATGCTCATGACTTCAAGTTCGCGCGGTGGGAAGTAGATATCGTCCGTAAGCAGCCTCCAGCTACTGGGTTTCCCGTAGTATGGAGAGTGTGCAAGAATTTGTCAACTGGTTTTTCCGTAGCTGCCTTTGGGCCACTCTTGGCAGGTCACCATTGCTAGTTGCCTGTTGCTGTGCGATGTAGCTTGGAAGAAATCCTTCTTCCCTGGAGCATCCGTGGCAACTTCCGCCCTCGAACGCACTGCGTCGCCAGCCCCGCACGTGGACCACGCGCTGGATGCGCTGTGGATGCCGTTCACGGCCAACAAGGCGTTCAAGGCGCAGCCGAGGCTGTTGGTGAGTGCCAGGGATATGCACTATGTGTCGGACGACGGGCGACGCATTCTTGACGGCACAGC
>JAYSVL010000509.1:0-3613 GCA_043718595.1 Gemmatimonadaceae bacterium | reverse complement strand
TCGAGCTTCATCAACGTGCCTCTCTCGTCGATGACGTTCGATTTCTACCTGCATCTACTGACCGAGGTGCAGCTGAAGAATGTCTCCAGTGAGTTCACTGTCGCGAATGGCGCGCTGCTGAATGATTTCTCCAATACGGCCACGATCTCGTCCTTCCGCGTGTTCTCGGGCACGACGGATATCACGCAGCAGGTGCGGGTGAGCTTCGCCTCTGGATTCGTCGCTCCGCAGCAGGTTGTTCCCGAACCGTCAACGCTGCTCCTGATGGTTGCCGGTCTCGCGGCGATCGTACCACTGATTCGTCGGCGGGCAGCGCGACAAAGAGCAGCCTGACGCCTGGGCATCAGGGTGGACGCTTCCGTCACCACGCGATCCCACAGGTCACGACGTTCGATTTCTCCGTCACCGCCATCTCACCACGACACACACGACAATGAACTTGCTGAAGCCCTACTCTCGGAACACCGCGACCGTGGCGCTATTGGCCGCTGTCGTCACACGGTCCGCGTTGTCGCAGTCTCTTGTCTGCACTCGTCCGGCGGGACAAGTCGGTGAGTGTGTACTCAAGAGCGTCGCACCGGGCACGCAGGAGACGATTCGTGTGCGACTCACCGACAGTCTGCGTTTCCCTGTCCAATTTGCGCGTGTCAACTTCACGTCCACAGCAGGGTCGATCAGGAGTGTTGGCATCACGGATGAAAACGGCGAAGCGGTCACTGAGTGGACAGGTGAAGCAGGCACCATCGCCAGCATCGTCGCCTCCAGCATTATCGGGAGCACCAAGATCACGCGGACGATTGTTATCAAACCGGAGCCGACGGTGGTGAGTCGGCGATTGCTCCCACTGCACTTCCCAGACCTCTCACGTGACACGTTGAAGAAGGCGGATTTCTGGTTCGTTGATCGTCAGCTTGGCCATCCGTTTGGTGTTGTGATTACTGGCGCCGACGCAACGACATGTGGACAGCAGCTCGTGTTGTTTCGTCAGACCAACGGAGGCTCTGGGGCGGTTACGCCGGACAGCGCATATGGTCACTGGGGCAAGGTCGGTCGATTCGCCGACCGCAACATGTACGACCGGCTGCCGTGGCACGACATGGCCGACTCTGTCGCGTGCGTTGCGATCGGACGCTGGAAACCCGGCAAGGACATTGGTGAACATTACATGCGCGCGGGCCTCGTTGGAGATCCACGAAACGCCGTTGAGTTTCGGGCACGCATGCGAGCACTGCCGCGACTCATCGCTGGCATTGGCATGACGCGTGAGCCCGGTCGCGCCGAGACCAAAACTACGGATTCGACGTTCAAGGTCACCCGCGTTACTGCGTCTGGCTCGGTGGTGTTCGATAGTGTGAAGCGTGCCGTGACATTGAATCAGCTCAGTCGACAGTCAGTGCTTACACCAACGATCGGCGTGGACTGGCCGCTTAAGCTGTCGTGGCCGAACATCCGGACATCCGTGTCGGTCGCCATCAAGAACGCGACGACGGACTGGTTTGTGGGACTGTCCGTGCCACAGTTGGTGCAAGGCTACGTGTTTGAGGGCGCAGGCATCGATCTGCACGCCGTGTTGCATGTAACCCGACGCAGTTTCGTTGGTGACGTGAACATGTGCAGCTCCGCTCCCGCCACGTGCATTTCGTCGAACCACACCCAGTACTCAGCAGGACTCATGCTCACAGTTGATACGGCATTGCTTGGCGTGATTACGTCCGCTTTCGGACTGAAGTAACGTGCGCCCTCGTGTCGAACGCGGGCGGTGTATACGAGCCCGGGCACTACCCATCGCGAAGTTGCTCGCCTGGTGCCTGGCGACAACGAGTTGTCGGTCATTCACTGGTGGCAACATCCACGCGATCGCACCAGCAGCTGCGCCCTTCGCTTGGTACTTCGATCACTACGGGCGCTCCGTCAATCTAGACAGCGTGCCCGGAATGGATCCGCATCGCGCCTTCTTCGACGAACGCGGTATCCGTGAGTACGCGCACGCCACGGCGGACTCCATCCGTCGGTGTACGGGATGCTCGGTGCTTGTGTTCATTCATGGCGGTAAGGTGTCGTATGAAGATGCGCGTGTGCGCGCCGACTCCATTCTCAGCGCCCTGCGCGGCACGAAGCTCTTCCCCGTGCTCATTAGCTGGGATGCACCGGCGTTCCCCTCGTACTTCTCGCACGCGCGACGGCCGCACGGTACAAACCCCGTACGTCTGCTTAAGCCCATCGTTCCACTGGTGACGTTCGGTGCGGATCTCACGACTGCCGTCGTGCAGATGCCGGCAACATTGGCCAACCAAGTCGCAGAGGGCGGTCGCTCTGTGTTGTTAAACAGCAAGGCTCACTACAAAGACTTGAAGGAAGTCAACGAGCGCCAGAAGAGTCTTGGCCCAATTGGGGTGCAGCGTGCTCCAAAGACGATGACGTTGTCGGCGGCCGGGCCCGACATACGAAACGACATCTCGCTGATTGATACGTCGCATTACGCATCGTCCGTTGGCGAACGTATCGGCCGCACCACGAGCTGCGTACTCTTTTGCTGGGGCTTACGACCTGCGTTCGGGAGCGTGATCGACGGACTCGGCACGGGTATGTACGACCAGATGCAAACGCGCACCTGGTATCTGTTCTCAAACGAGCTGTATGGTCAAGCGTTCAGAACCCCACCACCGACGACGACACAGTTTCCAATCGGCGGTATGAAAATTCTCACCGATACACTCGCCACACTGCTGAACGAATCGGGTGAGGTCGGCAAGCACGTGACAGTGTACGCACATTCCATGGGGGCAATCGTCGCCAATCGGATGTTCGAGGTTCGTCCAGACCTTCGTGTCGACGACATCGTGTTTGCCGCTGCTGCAGCGACCATTGCCGAGACGCTCTCCGGTGCCATTGCGCATGTTGAACGAACCCCGACGTCGCGATTCTACAATCTGACACTCCATCCAGACGCTGAGCGGCGCGAAGCGAATGTGCTGGGTATCATTCCAACGGGAACATTGCTCGTCTGGATTGACGGATTCTTCGTTGAGCCATCCAACATGATGGAGCGCACGGCCGGGCAGTATCGCAACCAACTAGCGCTGCTTGATCACGTCAAACCGTCGGCGCGAGCGCGCGTGAGTGTGAAGATGTTCGGACACCGGGATTCACGCGACGAGGGGCGCGAATGCTTTGTCGGTGTCGATTCGCATGGCGACTTCTCCAATGTGCGCCTGAAATTCTGGGACCCAGACTTCTACACGCCACGAAATGCAGACGCCGAATCGGCCTGTCCGCATCTACCTCGAAGCGACAGGCACTGAGTAGCTGCTCGTGAGCCAGTCCAACACGTGAATGCGAGTGCACTGCGGCGCATGCCATCATCCTTTCGAATTCCTTTCGTCACGATCGTCACACGTCCCGCTCTCCCCGGGTAGAGCACGACGGATATCGTGGCTCGCCGCAAGTTGGATCCAGATTTCCTGGTCGCACTCGCGCGATGACGTCGGAGACGCGCGCTGCGCGACGATGTAATTCCGTTGCCGGTGTGCCGTGACCTGGTGGACAAGGCGCTCGCTAGGGCACTTGAGCGGCAGAAGTTGATGTAAATGAGTCAAGTTTGTCAGGCAGCGAG
>JAYSVL010000508.1:0-11266 GCA_043718595.1 Gemmatimonadaceae bacterium | reverse complement strand
TCAGGAAAGCGCGAGCACAACCGACGTGATGCGCTCAGCGAGTGACACCACTCGAGCGTCTGCCGCGTGACCACGATCGCTGCGCATCGTGCGCGAGGGGTGCCGCGCGTTCGCATCGTGCAGCGCGCAACTTGGTGCGTTGTGCTGCTGGCCGCGACGCACGCGTTTGTCGCACCATCTGTGTTGGCGCAGAGCGCCGTCACCGTTGATTCGGCGCGTGCCGCCGCCGCACGTGGCGCAACGCCGCAAGCGATCGCCTTGTATCAGGCGGCACTCGGTCGTGACTCAACATCGCAACCGGCACTACGAGAACTCGCGTCGTTGCTGTCGTCGAGTGGACGCTGGCAGGACGCGCTTCCTCTGGTGCGACGACTCTCGCAGCTCGGCGCCTCCGATTTCGTAGTCGAGCGCGATCTCGGCCAATGGCTGTCGTGGTCTGGGAAAGCAGACTCCGGCGTGGTGCATCTGCGTAAGGCGGCGTCACTCGCGCCTGACTCGCTCGCCGTGCAGTTAGCGTTTGGCGAAGCGCTAACATGGAATCCAGCGACACGCGCTGAGGGCGTGACGGTGCTGCGCGCGCTCGATCGCCGTGCGCCGAACGATCCCGCCGTGGGTCGCGCGCTGGCAGCGGCGTTGTCCTGGAATCCGCTCACACGAGGTGAAGGCATCAAACGTTACGCCACGCTCGCGCGCGATCGACCGAACGATCTCGCCTTGCTGGTCGACTACGCGGATGTCTTGTCGTGGGTCTCGGATACTCGACCCGACGCAATGGATCTGTACGGACGGGTGTCCGCCGCGGACGCGCGCAATTCACGTGCGGTACTAGGTCGACTCAACGTTCTCACGTGGACTGGACGGTCACGTGCGGCGCTGGCGTTGGCGGATTCGCTACTCGTCGCATCACCGAACGACACGGCGCTGCTTCGATCGCGTGGCATCTTGTTGCTGCAAGTGGGCCGCGCCGCCGACGCGGTCACCGCCTTGCGTGATCTCATAGCGCGCAGTCCTGCCGACCCAAAGCTCACGGAACAACTCGCCTACGCACTGCTTGGCGCTGGTCGACTGCGTGAGGCACACTCGCTCGCCGGCACGTTGCCTGAAGGACCGACGCCTGGCGCTCCTGACTGGGTGCGCCGCGGCTCTGCTCCCGCGGTCAGCGTAGACTTTATCGGCACACACACGTCGCTTGGACTTACGCTCAATCGCATCGTTGCGACTACGTCATTCCCGTTAGCGGCGGCGACCCGATTTTCCTTGAGTGCTCGGCCAACATGGTTTGATGCACCGAGTGGCAGTTTCCGCTCCAATGGTTTCAGCGCCGCGCTCGATTCGCGACTGCCCGGCTTTAACGCGGTGCGCGCTGAGGTGGGCGTTGAGCGATATCCCAACGCCTCAGATGCGTGGAATGGCGCGCTCGAGGCCGAGGCACCGCTGGCGCGGGGCGCAACGCTACGTGGCATTCTTCGTCGCGCCGCGGTTGAAGACTCGCGTCGTGCAGCGAGCGGCATCTCGGATAGCGGCACGTTTGTTGGGCAGGTTCGCGCCAACACCGGCGCACTGGTGTTGCGCGTGCCGGACCTTCCCGGTCGGCTCATCTTTGCATCGACGGTGAGTCTTGGCGCATACACAGGCCAGGGTTTGCGCACGAACGCGCGCCGCGAGGGCAACGCCTCGCTGATGCGACCCATTCCGTTTGGTGCGTTGCGAATAGAGGTCGGCGCTGGCGTGTCGTACCTTAGCTTTGCGTATGACGCCAACCGTTCGCGTGCCGTGGCGCCAGCCAACGAAGTGGGCGCGTATTGGAGTCCGACGAGTTTTGGCAACGTGTATTCGTCGCTTGGAGTCAGTGTGCCGCTCACGGGCCGTCTCACGTTGCGCGCCGATGGCGCACTGGGACGTCAGATTGCAGGCTTGCAGCCAGGTGGCAGCGCGACCAACGTCGCAGGCGGAGCCGAACTCCGACTCGTCGGTCGACGCGGGTGGGATGCTTCCGCAGGTTTTCTCTATCTCGATAACCTCGGCGGCTTTCGTCTGCGCCAGGTACGCGCCGGACTGCGCCACGCGTTTTAGTGCACGCGTTTTAAGTGCACGCGTTTTCGTGACTCGCCCGTTAGCGACTCCTGCGTTTTTGGCGGCGTCGCGCGCGTTGCTCAACGCACCGCATCGGCTCCCGGCGCGTCAGCGCGGACCCACACCTCATAGGCGCCTGGCCCATCCGCCAGCGTAAATGGCAACCGCGTAGCGAGTCGGTACGCCGGCTGCAGGCCGAGTAGTTCCTGCTCAATGGCGCGCGCCCACGCTTTGCGGGGCCCATAGCGCAGCACGACGGCGTCGAAGTAACTGTCGCGGAGCGCTTGTCGCGGCAGACTGTCCGATGCCGCGGTGGTCGTTGCACCCTTGTAGCCGAAATAGTAGGGATGCGACCAGTTCGCATACGGCATTGCCGCGCCGGTGTAAAACCAGCCGAGGTCGGGTTCCTCACTGAGAATGCGCGCGTCGGCGTTCGCAATCGGTCGGACTGCAAGGTATGCGAGACGCGTGTTGTTCGGCCAATAGGTATAAAGCGTGCGCGCCTGCGCCGCAGCCGGCATGGCGTTCAATCGTATGATGATGACCAGCGCAACGCTCGCCAGGGTGAGCACCGTCGCGCCACTTCCGTGATCGAATTCTTCGCGAACCCAGCGCAGTCCGCGCGCGATCGCGCCACCAGCGAGTGGTGCCAGCAACACGAGCGAGAACGCCACGTGTTTGTGCAGCGATACCATTTCGTTGAGCCGCGCGTGGTTGAAGGGTGCAGCAAGCGCGAAGGTGATGAGCGTTACCAGAACAGCTCGTGAGACAGCATGGCGGAGGAACCAGACCGGGAGCGCCATCAGGCCGACAAATCCGCCGAGATGTGCGGCGAATGCGAGGATGTCGATCGTCTGATCGCCGCTTACCGTCACACGCGTGACGGTCGTGGCGAGAAATCCTTGTAGCAACGCCTGCGGATCTGCGGGCGCCACGCACAGCGCGGCAACTGCAGCGGCGCTTACGGTTGCTACGCCCAGGCTGAACCATCGCCAGCGAGGCACAAGCAGTGTGGCGAGCACTATCACGCAGGGAACGTAGAGGAGCGTCGCGTACTTGATGGCGGCAGCCGCGCCAACACATCCGCCAGCCACGGCGATCGCACACAGTGCGGACGTGGCGCGCTTGCGGGTTGATGCTACAGCGCATGCCGCGAGTGCGACAGCCAACAGGGCAACGCACGGGGCGTCAAACGTGGCGAGTCGCATCAGAAACAGCACCGGCGCCTGCATGGCAAACACCGCCGCCGCGAGCACGCCGCTCAGTCGATCGCGAAAAAGGTGACGTGCGGCGACGTACACCGCGAGCATCGCGATCACCATGCACACAAAACTCAATCCTCGTGCGCCTTCGAGCCCGGCGCGCGCATCTACGTAGGCGGCTAGTACAGGATAGAGGTGCGGCGCGCCTGAGAAGTATGTCGCGAAGGCTGGTGCGGCATCCGCATTGCTGCCGACGCTGTGCAGCATGCGACCGGCGACGATATAGGTTGCCTCGTCGACAAAGGCGTCATTCTTGAGCGCGCGCGTGAACGACCATTGCGCGCTGGCGATGATGCCAAGTGCGACGCAGGTGCCCGTGCGTCGCAGTCCTGTGTGTGTATCTGCCACCTGCCGTGGCCGCACGACGTCAGAGCGCAAGCAACACAACGCCGACGCAACAAAACAGCACGGCCACACTGGGCAAGTCGCGCAACGCGAACAAGAGCGGATCTTCGCGGACGACGCCACGCAACGCGAGCACCCACAGACGAAATAGCCAGAAGAGCACCGTTGGACACAAGAGCCACAGCACTTCCGGCCGCCGATACAACGCGCGCACGTCGGGGCTCGTGACGAAGAGGGCGAGCACCATCACGGCGACCATGCCGGCGGCTGCACCGAGCATTGAAACCACTGGTAAATCGTCTACGCTGTAGGCGCGCCCCGGTACCGGATATGCCGCGACCGGCGTGTCGCCCGCCGTTGACTCGCGTTGGAGCGCGGCGCGAAGCTCCGCGCTGCGTTTGAGGAGCGCCAGACTGGCGAACACAAACAACGAAAACGCCGCAAGCCACGGCGAAAGCCGAACGTCAATACCTGCGGCTCCCGCGGCCAGACGCAGCGTGTAGCCGATGGCCAGCACCACCACATCAAGCGCCAGCACACGCTTGAGCCAGAGCCCATATCCGAGCATGAGCACGGCGTAGCAGACGAGGACGTTGCGGACCCCGTCGGGCAAGTGTCGTACAGCCAGCGCGCTTGTCACCAGTAACGCGGCTGCAGCAAGGAGTGCCGCCCTCGCTGTGATTGCGCCTGAGGCCACTGGCCGGTGACGCTTGACCGCATGCAGACGATCATGCGGTGCGTCGAGCACGTCGTTTACGAGGTAGATTGCCGAAGCCGTCAGGGAGAAGGCGACGGTCACAATCATCGCATTGGACAGGGCAGCGAGATCGCGCCAAACATGCGCAGTGAGCGTAGGCACGAGCACCAGCAGATTTTTCGCCCAGTGTGCCGGTCGCATCGCGCGCAGAAGCGCTGCGGCCATGCGGGCGAAACGTGCTGACCAACTATCCGTGGCGAGGCGGCCGGCCGAAACGGTCATACGACAGGTAAAGGAGACGGACGAGTCGCTGTATCGTCTTGAGAAGACGGTTTGCACTCGCTGAACGAAACGATCCAGCTACTCCGGATCACCGCTCGGACTTAAACTATACTACGGATCAAGAACGCCATGACGGCGCGTAGACGTTCGGCGACCCTCGCCACCTGACCGTGTCGCAGCTCACGCCACTTGCCACCATGTCCCGAGCGGACATCGCCGCCCACGCCCGTGCCCTCTTTGCTGCGGAGCCAGGATGGCGTGCGCAAATGCAGGCGTGGCGCCCGTCCATCTGCCCGTTTGAGCGTGTTCTCCCGTGGATACCGCAAGGTGCGACGGTGCTCGACATCGGCTGCGGGGCGGGACTGGTCCTCGGGCTGCTCGCCCGCAGTGCGCGTATTACGGGCGCCGTCGGCGTGGACGCGGATGCCAGCGCGCTTGTACGCGCGACGCACATGGCCACGCGTGTGCCGGGCAGCGCGCTCGAGTTTTTGCATGCGCGCGACGTCGCGGCGTGGCCGTCAACCCACTTCGACGCGGTATTGTTGGTCGACGTGCTGCATCACGTGGCACCGTCGGCACAGGATGATTTTCTTCGCGCGGCGCTCGATCGCGTTGGTGGGTGCGGGCGATTCATCTACAAAGATATGGCCGCTAAACCGCTCTGGTACGCGCTGGCAAATCGCGCGCATGATCTCGTGCTCTCCCAGCAGTGGATTCACTACGTGCTACCGGCACGGGTGATCAGCGTGGCGCTCGCGCAGGGGTTCACGTTGCGTCATCGCGAACATGCGCGCCGCAAATGGTATGCGCATGACTTGCTCGTCTTCGAACGTTTGGTGCAGCGATGAGCGCGCCCACCACGTCGCAATCGCGCGCACTTACCATGACGGTGACGCCACAATCGCTTGTTGCACGAACTGACGACGGCGGTCAGCCACGTCGCACATGGCTCCTGCTGGTGCTCGCGATCGCATTTTTGTTGCGCGCGTTCGACCTGACGTTCAATACGGCGTTCGAAGACGAAAGTTTTATGATCCTGATGGGGCGCAGTGTCCTCGCCAACGCGCCGGACGTCTCCATCTACATGCGCACCGCCTTTGGCTGGTACCTGTGGCCGGTTGCGCTTGCCCTCGCAGACCTCGGTGGTGGGTTGGTTGGCGTACGCTTGCTCGCTGCCGTCCTTGGTACCGCGGCCGTACTCGGCATGTACCTCTTTGCCCGTCGTCTTTTTGGTGCACGCATCGGACTGTCGGCGGCGTTGTTTTTCGCAGCCTGCACGCCCGCCATTCTGACGTCACGTATCGCGACGCACGATGCGGCCGGTGTTCCGCTACTGCTCTTCGCGCTCTTCCTGTTTGCGCGCGGCTGGCAGGAGGAGCAGGCGCGCGATTGGGTCGGGTCAGCGTTGTTGTTCTTCGCCTGCTTTCTGGTCAAACATCCGCTGGCCGCGTTCTTCCCACCGGCGTGTTTGCTCGCTGTAGTGCTCAACCGGAAGCATGGCCTGCTGTTCGCCGCGGTGTTGTCACTCTGTGTGGCGGGGTACGCAGCGTGGTACGCTGACACGATTCGCGCATTGCTCGCATTCGTCGCCGACTTCGACGCGTTTCGCGCGCCGAACGATCAATTGTGGACGATCTACGTGCGCAACCGCCTCGACGTGTGGCTGTGCGTGCTGTTGACGATCGTTGCGTTCATCCGATGCCCGCGTCGTGAACGACTGATCATTGCGGCGTTGTGCGTTGGTGCGGTCACATTTTCTGCCTTGCACGTGTCACGTCGCCTGGATTTTCATACGTGGAAGCATGCGGTGTACGCGCTTGTCTTTCTGGTGCCGGCAGCCGCCGCGGGCGCGCTGTCACTGGCCGATCAACTCATGCGGCAGCAAGCAGGACCGACGACCGCATGCATGATCATTGCCGCCGGTACACTCTTCGGCTTCGGGCGACCGGGACTACTGGCCGATCACGGTGGATTGCCGTTTCTCTGGCCCAACGCGGGCGTGGTGTCTGAGTTTTTGCGCACGCGTGTGCAATTTCGGCAGCGCGTGCTCGTTGACGATGCGGCCATTCGGTATGTACTGCGCGATCTCACGCCGCAGGATCACATCGCCGATCAGTACTACATGGAATATCGCGGCAAAACCGGCAGCGCCGCGTATGCGCTCGCGGTTGCCGAGGGATGGTTCGACTACATCGTGCTTGATGGCACGACATCGTCGGCGTCCGTCGCCCTCGAACGCGCCATCGCACCGGTTGTGGGCGCGCGCTACGTCGAACGCAATCGCGCAATGCAGCCCAACACCGGCGAAGACGCCGTGATCTATGAACGCATATCGCCGCCGGTGAGTCGGCCACCCGATGCTCCCGTGCTCGTCGTCGACGCACCTAAGTCCGGCGCGACCGTCATCGTGGGAGGGCGCACGCCCGCGTCTGAGGTCGCCGGTCACGTGAAGCGCGCACCGATCGGTGCCCTGTTGCAGATCGACGTGTTCACCGATCGCTGGTATCAGCAAGGCCCCCTGGTTGCGCCAGCACCCGGCAGCGGAGCATTCAACCGACGCGTGGTCCTGGGCGGCGAGGGACCTCATCGCTGCCAGCACGCCGTTCGCGTGCGATTGCTCGGCAGCGGAAATCGCATCATCGACGAAGTGTCCATCGCCGGCGTTCGGCGCGCTGCGCCGGACAGCGTTGACGTTCCTTGTCCGCTCAAGTAAGAGTACGTGCGGTGTGACCGCGGGCACCAAGCGGAAGCGCATCGCGGTATGGCGAACGTGCAACACAGGGGCGAAGCGCGTTCGCCTCACATTGCGCGCTTGCTTGCTTCAACGATCGGGCCGCTCGGCATCTTCCGTGTGCTATCACACGTTCGGCGCGCGAGTTAGCACATGAATGCGCAATGGTCCAGTTCGGCACAGGCATTGCAGGAGATTGGACCGAACGACATTAGATTCACCGTTGTCGCCATCGCGCAACACCGTCGTCCTCAAAACTCCTCGTCATGTCCCTTCGAACTCGCCTTTTCGTTGCGGCTACCGTCACCGCATTTGCCGCCCCCAGCGTCTCGTTCGCGCAATCCTGCGTCGCGGCTGACGAGGCGGCACGTCGGTGCCTGATCGATCCAACGGTCACCTCAACTACGGTCATCCCTGCGGTCGCTGGCTATGTGAGCGCGCCTGTCGTGGCCGCAGCCCGCTACCTCGGTGGCATCGCCTACTTCCAGAGCGAGTTCTATTTCTTTCAGGGTTTTGGCGGCCCCGGATTCAACGTCCTCAATCCGCTGGCCAATCCGGCCAACTACACGTACCTCGGCGGCAAGCCCGAGAACTCGAGCATCATTGATCCGCCGGGTCCGTGGATCGCCCTCCCGGGCGTCTACTCACCAACGCAGGAAATGGTGTTCGGCATCCGGGTGCGCACCTCGGACTACGCGCCGATTCCGACGTATACGACGGATTGGTACTTCACCGGATTCGGTCCGAGCCGAAACTTCCCAGGCCGGTTTTCGCAAAACGGGGATTTCGACTACGGCTTCTCGAACGTGTTCCTGGGCGGCACCGCACCGGTCAGCGATCAGCAACTGGTGAGTGGTTTGCGTGCGCCATCTCCAGCCGGGTGGACCAATCCGTGGCAGCTCGGCAACGGCTATTTCAACTTCGGCTCCGCCAAGGCCATTCTTGGCTTTGAGGACAACCGCGGCTTCAGCGACGGCGACTTCAATGACGCGGTGATCGCGCTGGATTTCTCGACCGTGCCCGAACCCTCGTCGATGGCGCTGATGGCGCTCGGGCTTGGTGCTATCGCAACGTTGGCGCGACGCAGACGCAAGGAGTAACGAACGCTTTAGCACACCGAGAGATCGGCGCGCGCCGGGTGATGAAAAACAGAGCGCCCCAAATCACTGAGATTCGGGGCGCTTTGGTTTACGGCAACAGTTGG
Organism: Gemmatimonadaceae bacterium; assembly: GCA_043718595.1. GTDB lineage: Bacteria > Gemmatimonadota > Gemmatimonadetes > Gemmatimonadales > Gemmatimonadaceae > Gemmatimonas. Next base: position 2,672 of record JAYSVL010000508.1, on the reverse strand, counting down.
AGAAGCCTACCAGCGATAGTGCGCGAAGGCCTTGTTAGCTTCGGCCATGCGGTGCGTGTCTTCCTTCTTTTTGATCGCGTTGCCTTCACCACGGCTGGCGGCTAGCACTTCGTTGGCCAGCTTCTCGCGCATGCTCTTTTCGTTGCGCTCACGCGAATACCCGATGAGCCAACGCATGGCCAGCGCGGTACGACGGTCCTGGCGGACTTCGACCGGCACCTGATACGTGGCGCCACCAACGCGACGGCTTTTCACTTCAACGACAGGCTTGAGGTTGTTCAAAGCCTGCTTGAACACACCAACGCCCGGCTGACTGGTCTTCGCCTCGACGATGTCCATCGCGCCATAGAAGATGCCTTCGGCGGTGGACTTCTTGCCCTGCGTCATCAACGAGTTGATGAACTTGGACACCGTCTGGCTATCGTAGCGGGCATCAGGTAACACGGTGCGCTTTACGGCGCTCTTGCGGCGGCTCATTTCTTTTTACCTCCCTTAGCGGCGGCGGCACCCTTTGCGCCAGCAGCGCCCTTCTTGGGTCGCTTGGTGCCGTATTTCGAGCGGCTCTGATTACGGCCGTTCACGCCAGAAGCGTCGAGCGTACCGCGAACGATATGATAGCGCACGCCGGGCAAGTCTTTCACACGACCGCCGCGAACCAGCACGATCGAGTGTTCTTGCAGGTTGTGTCCTTCACCCGGAATGTACGCCGTGACTTCGAGCTGATTGGTGAGGCGAACACGTGCCACCTTGCGCAGCGCCGAATTCGGCTTCTTGGGCGTGGTGGTGTACACGCGGGTGCAGACGCCGCGCTTGAAGGGGTTGCTTTTGAGAGCGGGGGCTTTCGACTTCTCCACCACATCCTTGCGGGCGCGGCGGACGAGCTGATTGATGGTTGGCATTCGCCTGTTGGGTGTTCGGAGACCGACATCTACGTGAATCGCGCCGACGATGGCCCCAAGGCGACCGGGGGACACCAGAACATCCGCTCCACGCTTGTATGCAAGTGGGGTGGCGGGCACTGTCGGACGCGGCACGGAACAGAATCCTAAGCTTAGTCGCGCTGTCCGCCGTGGTCAACCGGGCGACACTGCTGGCCTCGCGTCGTTTGCACACGGTTCTGCTCACGCCGGTTCGACCGAGCCTGTGCGCCTCCCACCCGTCCGGGATACCCCGAGAACACCAGACCGGCGACGCGCGCGATTTCACGAAATTGCCGCCGCGCGCTGAGGCAAGCGTTTGGGCACGGCTGGCTGTCTGAACAAGTAGGGTGCTTTTGCGTAGGAGTGATGGAGAAGCATCCGCACGTCGTGCGTGCTGTCGACATGCGCGCCAGCGGCCTATCTTGGCACTCATACGACCTCTCGTGACCGATTTCCTTGCCCGCCTCCAGCACGCCATCGACGCCGGATTCCTGATTGAACGGGAGCTCGGTGGCGGCGGCATGTCGCGCGTTTTCTTAGCCACCGAACGCGCACTGCAGCGGCGGGTCGTCATCAAAGTGCTGCCGCCTGAACTGGCGGCCGGCGTCAATGTGGAGCGGTTCCGCCGCGAGATTCAATTGGCAGCGCAGTTGCAACATCCGCACATCGTACCCGTGCTCGCGGCAGGCGATGACGACGGTCTGTTGTGGTACTCGATGCCGTTTATCGAAGGTGAGTCCCTGCGCGGTGCGCTCTCGCGACAGGAGCGCCTGCCCGCGCGCGACGTGGTGCGCATCCTGCACGACGTGGTTGACGCGCTCGCCTACGCGCACGGTCGTGGCATCGTGCATCGTGACATCAAGCCTGACAACATTCTCACGTCAGGATTGCATGCGTTGGTCACTGACTTTGGTGTTGCCAAGGCGCTCAGTGCGGCCAGTCCCGTGATCGGTGGCACGACAACCGGTATGGCCATTGGGACGCCAGCGTACATGGCGCCGGAGCAACTCGCTGCCGATCCGGCTGCTGACCACCGTGTCGACCTGTATGCGGTGGGTTTGCTGGCGTACGAGTTGCTCACCGGTAAGTCGCCGTTCTCCGGCACGTCGCCGCAGGCCACACTCGCCGCGCAGTTGACGCAAACGCCACATGCACCGCATCTCGCGTCGTCGGACATTCCGGAGGCATTGTCGACAGTGATCATGCACTGTCTCGAGAAGGACGCGAACAATCGTCCGCCGACCGCGGATGCGTTACTCGCCGAGCTCAATGCGTTGCCCCCGATGTCGGGAAGCACCCCGCGTACCGCTGCGCAACACACGTCAAAGCGATGGCCGATTGTTGCGGCGGCTGCCGTGCTCGTGCTTGCCGTGACCTACGGTGTTGCTCAGCGTGTCTCGTCGAACGCATCGAAGCCTCAGGCTGGCACCGCGAGCGCGAAGCCGCGGAACGACGCGGCGCGTAACGCTGCCAACTCGAAGAAAACGCCGGGCGCAACGGGCGGAGTGAACGCGTCGCTTGCGCTCGACAGCATGGCCGCGGTGAGTGCGATGACCGACGATAACCGTGTACAAGTGCCCGTCGTGATTACGAAAGCTGAGACGTTGGCGATCATTGCGGCCTACAACAAACGCAAGGCGGCGGAAGCGAACGCTGCCGATCAAGTCAGAGCATCAAACCCTCGCGATACGAAATCGACGGCGGCGACTACGGAGAGTCGCGTGGCAGGGTCGTCAAGTGCGCGCCCGACCG
>JAYSVL010000507.1:0-3618 GCA_043718595.1 Gemmatimonadaceae bacterium | reverse complement strand
ATCTCACGCTGAGTCCAGTCGTGCTGTCGCGCGGCTGCATTCATGCCGCTGGTGCATATCGCTGCGACAACACGCGGATCAATGGACGCGCGGTGTTTACCAACACGCCACCCAATGGTGCCTTTCGCGGATTCGGTGCGCCACAAACGGAGTTCGCAGTGGAGGTGCACATGGACCGCATCGCGGAACAGCTGGGCCTCGATTGTGTGACGTTGCGTGAGATGAATGCGCTGCGCCCAGGTGATGCCACGGCAACCGGTCAAATCCTGCGCGAGGACGCAAGCGCGCTTGAGGTACTCGCCGAAGCGGTGCGACGCACCGATTTCCGGAACAAACGCGCGGCGCTCCGTGGGACCAATCGTGGCATCGGACTCGCATTGTTCTACCATGGCGCCGGATTTACCGGGGACGGCGAAACGCGTCTGGCATCGAAAGCACGATTGGATCTCACGGAACGCGGCGTTCGCATCCTCACCGCAAGCACGGAGATCGGTCAGGGCACGCGCACGATGCATGCGCAGATCGTTGCCGACGCACTGGCGATTCCCTACGAAGTCGTCGAAGTCGCACAACCCGACACCAGCATTGTCCCCGACAGCGGACCCACGGTCGCGTCGCGCACGTGCATGGTGGTGGGCAAGATTCTCGAACGTTGCGCGCAGGAGATGAAACAACAACTCGGCGCGCTCACGCCCGCCCAATACTTCGCACAACACGGGCCATTGTCTGTCGTCAAACAGCACGTGGCACCCGACTGGCTGCGTTGGGATGAGGAACACTACAACGGTGACGCGTACGCGACGTATGCATGGGGTTGCGACGTCGCAGAAGTCGAACTGGATTCCGACACCTTTGAAGTGCGTCCAATCAAAGTCACCGCGGTGCAGGAATTCGGGCGGCCGATTCATCCCGCGCTCGCACAGGGGCAGATTGAAGGAGGCACGGTGCAAGGCCTGGGCTTGGCGCTGCTCGAACGTGTTGTCATGCGAGACGGGGTGATGGCCAACGGCACCCTCACCAACTACTGCATTCCAACAACGCTCGACACACCGGAACTCGATGTGGTGATGCTTGAAAACCACTACGACGGCGGACCATTCGGCGCCAAAGGATTGGGAGAGTTGCCGATGGACGGCCCGGCACCGGCCGTCGTCAATGCGCTTCGCCATCTTGGTCTTGATGTGCGAGAGATTCCGGCAACCCCAGAACTGTTGAGCACATGCGCTTCACATTGAACGATTCAGCGACCGACGTAAGCGCGCATCCAATGAAGCGCTTGCTTGACGTGCTCCGCGAGGAGTGTGGGCTCACTGGCACGAAGGAAGGGTGTGGCGAAGGCGAGTGCGGCGCGTGCACGGTACTCGTCAACGGCGAACCCGTGGTGTCGTGTCTCGTGCCGTTTGCGCAGGTCGAGAACGCATCAGTCACGACGATTGAGGGTTTGCACAATGCAGGTCCCATGCAGCAGAGTTTCATGGACTTGGTTGGCGCGCAGTGTGGCATCTGCACGCCCGGAATGATTGTCGCCGCGAGTGTGTTGCCGACCGATCCCACACTGGCTGACGTACAGGTCGCGCTGGCCGGTAACCTGTGTCGGTGCACGGGATATGCGGCGATCTATCGCGCGGTGCTTGCCGTACGCGGGGCGGCGTCGCCAACATGACAGCGCCACTCGCGGACCTCGACCTGCGCCGCGCGCTCACCGTTGGTGACGCGTTGCAGATGCTGCGCGACGATCCGCGCACTGTGATCGCCGGTGCGACCGACGTCTACGTAGCGCTCAACTTCGGAACACTGCCGGCGCACCGCTTTCTCGACATTTGGGGCATCGACGAGTTGCGGCAAATCCATGTTCACGACGACCAGCTAGTGATCGGCGCACTCGCAACGTATGCCTCGCTCATTGCGTCGCCGGTCGTAAACGCGCGTCTTCCTATTCTGGTCGACGCCGCGCGACTTGTTGGCGGCCCGCAGATTCAGAATCGCGGCACGATTGGCGGCAACATCGCGAACGGCTCGCCCGCCGGTGATACCTTGCCGGTGCTGGCGGTGGCCGACGCGATTGTGGTGCTGCGCAGCGTGGATGGCGAACGACGCGTGCCGTTTGTTTCGTTCTACACGGGGTATCGCACAACGGTGATGCGCGCTGACGAACTGATTGTCGCGATCGAAGTGCCTCGCGTGATCGGCGCGCAGTGGTTCCGCAAAGTCGGAACGCGCGCGGCGCTGGCCATTTCGAAGATCGTCATCGCGGCAGTGGGTGGAGCGCACCCGCGCATCGCCGTTGGCAGCGTCGCGCCAACCGTTGTCAGACTATCATCGGTCGAACGCATACTGGCATCCGGCGGTTCGATTGACGACGCAACCCTGGCGCTGCACAACGACATACACCCGATTGATGATCTGCGTTCGACGGCCGACTACCGGCGCCGCGTAACCGAGAACCTTGTACGCCGTTTTTGGGCCGAGACTCGCTGAGCGACGTGTCGAGTGACAACGGTCGGTTCGTGATTCGTTCGACGGCGGTCGTGCTGCCGGATGGTATGCGGCCTGCCACGGTGCATGTGAATGGAGCGTTGATTGAACGTGTGTCGGCGTGGAACGACGTGCCGGCGGGCAAGTCCGTGCACGAGGCGGGTGATCGCATCGTGATGGCGGGCTTGGTGGATACGCACGTGCACATCAACGAACCCGGGCGTACGGAGTGGGAAGGATTTTCAACGGCCACGCGCGCGGCAGCAGCAGGCGGCGTCACGACGGTGCTCGACATGCCGCTCAATGCGATTCCCGCTACCACGTCGGTCGCTGGACTCGATGCAAAGCGCGCCGCCGCCATTGGGCAATGTCACGTGAACGTCGGCTTTATCGGCGGTGTGATTCCCGGAAACGTGAACGAACTGAAACGGCTTGCACGCGCTGGTGTGTTTGCATTCAAGTCCTTTCTTGTGCCATCTGGTGTTGACGAGTTTCTCGCCGTCAGCGAGAACGACTTGCGGCAAGCGTTTCCCGTGCTCGCCGAGCTTGGGCTGCCGCTTATGGTGCACGCCGAACATCCGGCGTTCATTCGCGATGCCGTCGGCGCGCGCGACAAGAGCCCTCGTAGCAGCGGCTCGCGCGACAGCGAAGCTCGCGGCAACGCGTCTCGCGACATCGGCTCTCGTCGCAGCTATCCGCGTGGCAACTACGCGGACTACCTCGCGTCGCGACCGGCGATCGCCGAACAGGCCGCGATTGAACTGCTGCTGCGTCTGCACAAGCAGCGTCCAGTGCCAATCCACATTGTGCATCTTTCGTCAGCCTTGGGTCTCTCGACGCTACGTGCGGCGCGCGCGCACGATCCAACCATCACCGTCGAAACGTGTCCGCACTATCTCACGTGGTGTGCGCGAGATGTTCCGGAAGGCGCAACAGAGTACAAGTGCGCGCCCCCGATTCGCGACGCGAGTGATCGCGACGCGTTGTGGAGCGGACTGACCGACGGCAGCATCGACATGATCGTGTCCGACCACTCGCCGTGCCTGCCGACGATGAAGGACACCGACGGCAATTTCTTCACAGCGTGGGGCGGCATTGCCTCCCTGCAACTGGGATTATCCGCCGTGTGGACGGAAGCGAAGC
>JAYSVL010000506.1:0-3621 GCA_043718595.1 Gemmatimonadaceae bacterium | reverse complement strand
TTTCGCGTTAATTCGCGGCTGCTGTTCTTTCTGTTGTTGAAACTGCGGCCCAGAGGATGCTTACGTGAGCCAACGAAAATACGCGGCAAAAACAGACTTGACGGTGGGTGTGAGTTTGCGACGACGCCATGCATCGGCGCTCTTGCGAAGCATTTCGCCCTGCGTCGGATACGGGTGCATGGTGCGGCCAATGACGCTCAGTCCAAGCTTCGCGGCCATCGCCACAGCGACCTCGCCGATGTTTTCTCCTGCGTGTTCGGCCACGATGGTCGCACCGAGGATGCGGTCGCTGCCACGCGCGAGGACTACGCGACAAAAACCGTCTGTCTCGTCATCGAGTCGCGCGCGATCCACGTCGTGCATCGGTACGGTCACCACGTCCGTTGCAATGCCACGCTGCGCCGCGTCTGCGTCCGTCAACCCGATGCTGGCGACTTCCGGACTGGTAAACGTGACGCGCGGCGTAATCAGTGCGCTGGCCTTGCCGCGCCCGAAAAACAGTGCATTCTGTACCACAAGGCGTGCCTGAAAATCTGCCGCGTGTGTGAACTGCATCGCCGAGCAGACGTCACCAACAGCATAGATTCGTGCGTTGCTTGTGCGGAGGCGGTCATCGACCGTCACACCGCCCTGCGCATCAAAACCAACACCCGCCAGGTCGAGACCGAGTCCGCCAACGTTCGGCGTGCGACCGGCGGCCAGCAGGAGGGCATCGGTTGTCAGTGCGCTCTCCTCACCGCGGCGACGGACGTGCACCGTCGTTTGCGTGCCTTGCTGTGCTACGCGCGTGATCTCCACCTCGTGCAACACCATCACGCCGTCGCGTACCAGCGACGCCTCCACAATCGCCGCGGCATCGGCCGACTCGCGTGGCAACAGCTGCGCGCCGCGATTGATTATCGTCACGCGGGTGCCCAGTCGCGCAAACGCTTGCGCGAGTTCGCAGCCAATTGGACCGCCACCAACAACAACGAGATGCGACGGACGCGCAGTCAGTGAAAAGATCGTTTCATTGGTGTAGTACGGTACGTCCGTTATCCCCGGAATACTGGGCACGGTGGCCCGGGCACCGGTGGCAATCACCGCGCGGCGGAATTTGAGCGAGGCGCCGTTCACCTCGACAGTGTTCGCACCAGAGAAGCGACCGTCGCCGAGGAACACGTCGACGCTCAGATCGCGAAAGCGCGCGGCGCCGTCCACCGGTGACAGATCGGCGCGCAGCCGACGCATGCGCTCCATGGCCATCGCAAAGTCACCGTCGCCTGAGGGCGCGGGCCCGCCAAAGCGCACTGCGGCGTGTCGTGCCTCGTGCCACGCGCGTCCCGCGCGAATCACCGCCTTCGACGGCACGCAGCCCACGTTGAGACAATCGCCACCCATTAGGTGTCGCTCGATCAATGCGACCCGGGCGCCAAGTCCTGCGGCAGCGGCAGCAGTCACCAGTCCGGCGGTGCCTGCGCCGATCACCACCAGATGGTAGCGTGCGGCGGGCGTTGGGTTGATCCATGACGGCGGATGAACCTGATCAAGCAATCGCGCATCGTTGGCGTTGTCGAGCAACAACGTTGTGCGTATGGACGCCGCGTTGGTCGCGTTCACGCGGGCGTGTCCGTGACCCGCAACGCCTTGCGGGCGGCGCGGGTGATGATGGTGGTCACCGCAATCGTCGCGAGCAGCCCTAACCCGAGCACCGTGTAATAACCCGCGCCCTTGGCAGCAGCGCCGCCGGCCGCCACGGCAGCAACATCACCAGCCAGTTTGCCATAGTACACGTACAGTATCGTGCCAGGCAGCATGCCAATACTGGCGACGATATAGTCAAGCAGTCGCACCTGCGAGAGACCGAGTGCGTAGTTGAGCAGCGAGAACGGAAAGAGCGGTGACAAGCGAAGAAGAAAGACAATCTTCCTCCCGTCTTTAGCGATCGCCTGATCGATCGCGCGAAAGCGCTCGTTGCCCTGCAGCCGCCGTTCGACCAAACCGCGCGCCACGTAGCGCGACACAAGAAAGGCCGCGGTTGCGCCGAGCGTCGCGCCGACAAACACGTACGCCACCCCGGCGACGAGTCCGAAGATCGCGCCAGCGGCCAGTGTGAGCAGGGAGCCAGGAATTCCGGCCACCGCCGCCAGCACGTAGCCAGCGATGAACACGACAGGGCCAAGCGCGCCAAGTCCGTGCACCCAGTCGGTGAAGATTGGCACGTACCGAGCGCCCCAGCGACCGAACACGAGAATGGCAGCGATGACCAGGACGGCGACCGCGACTGTCTTTAGTCGTGCAGCGGTGGGTGAACTCGCGGCGGTGTCTGCGGGCGGCATCGATGGGGGAGTGAGGGGAGCGATGTTCGTCACGGAACGAGTGGTCATCTCCTGCTACGTCTGAATGTGTCACCCGGATTGTTCGCCGATTCGCGCTGATACGACAAGTCCGAGGCACATCCAGACGCTGCGTTGCGGCGTAAGTGGTGCACCAGCAATCGCGGATGCACGACCCGTGCAGCCAATCCGCCCACCTTGGCATCGGCCCCTCGCGATGCCACTTTCTACCATAACTATGTCTGTTCCCGCCGAACGACTCACCCGTACATGGCGTGCACTGCTCGCCGCCACGCTGGCGCTCACCTGTGGCGCGCCGACCCTGATGTCACTCGGAGCCCAACCACGCACCGTCGACCATGGCGCGTTTGATGCGTTGTTGCGCACGCATGTAAAGAATGGCATGGTGGACTACGACGCGTTCGCCAAGGCACCCGAGTTCAAGGGTTACCTGGCCAAACTCGCTGCAACAGATCCGGCAACGTTGCCGAAACAAGAACAGCTCGCCCTGTGGTACAACGCGTACAACGCGTACACCATCCAGCTCATCAACTCGCACGGCGAGCGCGAGTCGATCCGCAACATCAACAAGACGTTCGGTATTAAGGCGTACGGACCGTGGAAGGAGAAACTCGCCGTGGTTGGCGGCAAGGCGTATGGGCTTGACGAGATTGAGCAGGATATCGTTCGCCCTCGCTTCATGGAGCCACGCAGCCACTTCGCGCTCGTCTGCGCGGCGATGGGCTGTCCACCGCTGCGGAGCGAGGCGTACGTTGCAGTCAAGCTGGACGCGCAACTCGACGATCAGGCGCGCACGTTTCTGTTGATGTCGCCAACCAAGAATCGCGTCGACGTTGCCGCGCGCAAGGTGTACGTGAGTCCGATCTTTGTTGAGTTTCGCGACTATATCAAGGACTTTGGCGGCAGCAACGCCTCGGTCGGAAAGTTTATTGCCAAATATTATCCCGCTGGCCCGGAACGCGATCTGTTGAGTAGCGGTGACTTCAAAGTGTCAGTCACCAACTATGACTGGACCCTCAACAGCAAGGCCAACGCGGAGAAAAAGTAGTGGGTGGTTCCCGTGCGTCCGTTAGACGGCTTTGGCAAGTGGCGCGACGTCCAGTCGGCGACGAGGCACGGCACCTGCTCGCGGGCAATTGGGCGTCGCTCGATGCCTCAATGCAAGTTCCACAACAAATGTTTGGCCGTCAGGGCAATGGCTGCGGCGCGACCATCGGTGCCATGCCGCGCTGCGACTTCGCCTGTCGCGGCTGTTACCTCAACGCTGACGCCAACAAGATCCCCG
>JAYSVL010000505.1:0-3627 GCA_043718595.1 Gemmatimonadaceae bacterium | reverse complement strand
TCTCGATGGTCGGCGTCGTGACCGCACTCGTTTTCGCCGTCCTGCTGCGCAAGCAGGGACCGCTCCTACTCCGCGCGGCGACGTTAACCACGGCCATCTTGTCGGCGCTCATCTACGTGGCCGGTTATGGCGTGGGCTGAAGGCGAGAGTTCGGACGCCTCGGGCCGACTGCTCCGTCGGAACGCACTGGGTTGCCAGGGTCGGTGCGGTGTTGGCTGTCTAAAAGTCCTAACGAGTTTGCTGTCAAGGGCGCGCACGTATCCAAGGTGCGTGAGCGGTGTTCACGTGCCGATGTTGTTGATGGTACTACCTGCAATGGCACGTCGCGTGTGCATCGATTCGACCATCCACGTGCGCGTGGCGGTCACACTGTCCTGCGAGCCTCGTGGCTCAGATGTTCACGGTCGACATGCCGCCTGGCTCCCCAATCAAAGCACGACGACACGAAAAACTGCGCGTGCGTCAGCCGGGACGTCGATTAGCGTCGTGCGGTTTCCGCCATCAGCGACTCGGCAAGGTTGACAATGGCGCGGACCGCCGGCGATTCTGGCACGACATCAATTGGCGCACCGCCGCGACGCTCAACGTTGGCGAGGTTGAGATCGATCGGAATTTCGCCGATAAGATTCATGTCGTGTGCCAGACAGAACTCGGTGATCGCTTCGCGATCACCATCGTCACGTACTTTGTTGGCCACGACGACGACATCGGTCACGCCGAGATCGCGTGCGAGCGAGACCACGTTGCGTGCGGTTTCCATCGAGCGATAGTAGGGCTCGAGTACGGCGATGATTCGCGACACATGACGTCCGGTGCCGCGGCTCAAGTGTTCCAGGCCGGCTTCCATGTCGACGATGACGTGCCGGTTACTGGTGGGGTTCGATGCAATCTCGCCAAGAAAACCACGCACCGACGCGTGGGCACTGCACAAGCATCCCGAGCCGGCGTGTCCGACCTTGCCCATGACCATCAGCCGCACGCCGTCGGGCCCTTTCACACCGAACTCGCCCACCAGTGCCTCGGGATTGCCGGTGAAAAACTGTTTCACCGAGCCGTCTTCCATGGTGCGTCGTTCCATCAAGTTGCGCGGCAACGTGACGATTTCTTCGGCTTGCTCATGCGAAATGCCCAGCACACTGGCGAGGTTGGGATTGGTGTCAGCGTCAATGGCCAACACTTCACGAGTGCTGCTGCGCGCGAGTGCGCGTGCCAGTGTGCCCGCGATGGTGGTCTTGCCCGTGCCACCCTTTCCGGCGATTGCAATACGCATGTGATCCTCTGAAGTGTGACGTCAGTGTGTGTGTTTGTGGGCCCGGGCGTGACATTCGGCTGCGCCGCCTTCGCTCGAATGACAGTCGCAGTCGGGGTCGCTGCATTCTCCATGACCCTGGCTCAACATGGGAGCAAACTCCGCGGCGAAACGGCGCGCCGCTTCTCGTCGCCCAGACTCCGTGAGGCGATACTCTGCCGGTGCGTCGTCAACGCTCCCACTCTCGTCGAACATCACATCACCGCGCAACAATAACCGATCCAGCGTGCGTCGCACGAGGGACTCCTCGAGATTAATGAAACGCGTGATCGTGACAATCGTCGCCACGCCACCAAAACCCTCGCCTTCGAACCAGTACAGCAGTTCGAGCAACTCGTCCTCGCGCGCAATCGCGTCACCCGCCTCGTCGTGGCTCATAGCAGCTTCTCGACCTCGTGAATGGCCTGCTCGACGGCACCGGACACCGCGGGGCTGAGTTCGAGCGACCACTCATCCACCACGTCCGGCTCGCACCCCACCAGGAAAATCTGCGCTGGCAACGGACCAAGCGCCTGTGCCACCTCCAGTGCCCGCGACGGCACCGTAGTGTGCATGTCGATCTCATGCGTGTTGCGCACGCCATCGACGACCAAAGTGTACACCGAACCGGGCGCGCCGCCACGTGTCGCAGCATCGATGATGATGAGCTTGTCGTACGGTGTCATGAGTTCCTGCGCCAGGCGAATGCCGCCGGTGCCAACGTCAAGCAACTCCACCGACTCGCTGGCCAGTCCGCGTTCGGCGAGCCGACGCAGCACGGCGACACCAAAGCCGTCGTCGCCCCGTAGCACATTGCCGAAGCCGGCGATGAGCGTGCGGGTCATCCCGGCGTGCCATCTGGCGACACCCGCTCGGTGCCTACGACCACTTGCACGATGCCCTCGCTCACGCGGATCGGGAGCACGGTCAAATATTCTTCACGCGCCGCGTCCGGCCGGTCAAGTCGAGCACCGGTGCGCACGTCGTAGCGACACTGATGCCAGCTGCAGGTGAGTTCGGTGCCGCTGAGCGTACTGTAGTCGAGTGGTAGCGGACTCTCACCGCACGCATTACGCACGGCGAAAAACTCGTCGCCAACGCGCACAATGAGCACATTGGCACTGTCAATCAGTGCGGATCGCAACGTGCCTGGCGCCAACTCCGTCGCCGGACACACGTCGCGGTACACCGGCCGAAACGCGCGCTTGAGCGACCCCACCGGCAAAAATGTCGACGACGCCGACACGGGGCGCGCACCCTTCCCATCCTGGATCTCCAGCTCCTGGAAGCCGAGCAACCCTGCGGTGAGCGCTTCCTGAATGTCGCGCACAACACCGGGATAGTTGGCATCGGTGGATGGAAGGCCGTGAATGCGAATGCTGACCACCCCGCCTAACACCTCGAGCAGCTCGATGTCGATGCCGTGGCCGTGCAGGTGACCGCGCACCGCGTCCAGTGCTTCCTCGGCGAGGGTCCGCCGATCGACGGCCAGCAGGTTGTACGACATGAGCAGCAGCCGAATCGCCGGATCGCCGGTGAGGCGGTTAATGAATGCGTCGCCAGCCATCGATTGGATCGCACCCATGAGATGCGTCAACGCCGTGCGATGTACCGTGTCCACATTCTCCAGCAACTTCGTCGTCGCCTCGCCCACTTCCGGGTCGGGGTGTGCGGCGAGCCTGGCGATCAACGTCTCAACTTCCGCCAACAGGTCGTCGGATTGGGTGGCGGAGTCGGTGAGTACGGGTTCCGGTGTCATGATACAAACCGAGGGGCGACGGCGGAGATGGGAAAGGCTGGCCATCCGCCGCCCAGTGGGTGCACGGAGAGTTCGCGACCCGCCTGTTCATCAGTCGCGAAGTGCAGCGCCATTTGACGCACCTGAGCGTACGCATCGGCAACCGCCGGACTCATCTCGTCACCAAACGCATGTTCAAGTGGCTCCACTTCAATCACGATGGTTTCATCCGGAAGAGCCCCCATCCATTCGATTACCACCAGCGTGTTGTCAAGGAGAATGACACCAGTCACGGCGTCCACCACGCAACGTTGGATCAGATCGTCTGACGGCAATACATGGTCCCAGCGATAGGCGCTGATCGTTCCGGGCGGGCGATTTTCACGCTCGATGGCCGTGATGAATATTGCCCGCGTAAAAGCATACGAGCGCGCCTCATCAAGAAACCACTGTGCCACGGCAACCGGCCCGTAACAGAGGTCCTCGACCATCAGGGACGGTGGCTGTGCCAGTGGCTCCAGCTCATCGCTCATCACGATGCCCAGCGAGTGATCCCGCAAGTTGCGGTATCCCACACCTCCGATGACAACGCGCGCGACGC
>JAYSVL010000504.1:0-11309 GCA_043718595.1 Gemmatimonadaceae bacterium | reverse complement strand
CCGTGGCACGCGCCTGCGGTGTGATTGCAACCGACGCGGCATCCGGCATGGCCGCCATGCCCGTCCCCAACATGCGCGGTGTGTGGACAGTGCTTGGGCGTGCGGTGCTCATCAACGACGCGTACAACGCGAATCCGGCGTCCATGCGCGCCGCACTTGCGCTACTCGACGGGATTGGCGCTGATCGCCAACGCGTGGCGATTCTTGGTACGATGCGCGAACTCGGTGCGCAGTCGCACGCGCAGCACGACGCTGTGGCCGCTGCAGCGTTGGCGTCGTCCGCGGACCTCATTGTCGGGATTGGCGAATTCGCTGCACCACTCAGCAGTCGCGCACCCGGTGACGCACGTGTACTCGCCGTTGACGATGTGGATGCGGTGTGGCCGCTGCTCGAACCACGACTCTCGCCGACCGCGATGATTTTGCTCAAAGGGTCGCGCGGCATGCGACTCGAACGACTCATTCCCTCTCTCACTGCCTGGTCACGCGTCTAAGTGCTCTACGCGCTCTTGCAACCGTTCGCGCGAGATATCCGCATTCTGAATCTCCTGAACTACATCACGTTCCGGTCAGCGGCAGCATTTGTCACCGCGCTCGTGGTGTCGTTCGGTCTTGGACCGCTCATCATTCGGCGCCTGCGCAGCATGTCGGTGAATCAGGTCGTGCGCGCCGGCACACCGGACTCACATGCTGGGAAGGGTGAAACACCAACGATGGGCGGACTGATCGTTGTGACTGCGTCCGTTCTGCCGGTGCTACTCTGGGCGCGTCTGTCCAATCACTATGTGCAACTCGCGCTCGCCGTGATGGTGTGGATGGGCGCCATCGGATTTCTCGATGACTATCTGAAACTCAAGCAGAAGCGGGAAGGGAGCAAGAACGAGGGACTTGTTGAGCGCTACAAACTTGCCGGGCAGGTCACGTGCGGCATTGGTCTCGGACTGATTCTGTGGCTCTCGCCAATTTCCACGTGGCCGGGCGCGTCAACAACGCTGCCATTCTTCAAGTACGTGTTGGTCGTGCCGCTGGTGCCGTCGCTCGCATTTCTCTATGTGCCGTGGGTGACGTTCATTCTCACCGGCACCAGCAACGCGGTCAATTTTTCGGACGGCCTGGATGGATTGGCGGCGGGTCTTGTTGCCATCGCCGTGCTGACGCTTGGTTTGTTCGCGTATCTCACCGGTCGCGTGGACACCAGCACGTACCTGCAACTGTTTTATTTGCGAGGAGCCGGAGAGTTGACGGTGTACTGCGCGGCCGTCGTTGGCGCATGTATTGGTTTTCTGTGGTACAATGCACATCCGGCGGAGGTGTTCATGGGTGACACTGGTGCGCTGGCCCTTGGCGGCGCGGTTGGTGCGATCGCCATTTTACTTAAGAGTGAGTTTTTGCTCGCGATCGTCGGATTCGTGTTTTTCGCCGAAATGATGTCCGTCATTTTGCAGCGCTATGTTTTCAAGTACCGCCGCAGCCGTTATGGGCTTGAGTATGCGCAACAACATCGTGTCTTTCTGAAAGCACCGTTGCACCACCACTTCGAGATGCTTGGCTGGCCTGAGTCGAAAGTCGTCATCCGTTTTTGGATTGTCGGCGTGCTCTGCGCCATCCTTGCATTAAGCACGCTCAAGCTTCGCTAGGACACGCCGTGTCGCACGATTCAGGAGGACCTCACCTCGCGTCTACTGTGGCGCGCTTGCTCGCCGAGCGTCGCGGCGAATTTGCCGTCATCGGTCTGGGTCGTAGTGGGGTTGCGGTATCACGACTGCTGCGGTCGATCGGCGTCGCCGTGTATGCTTCCGACGCGTCTCGCACTGATATCACGGTTGCGGCCGCGACCGCGCTGCAGCGCGATGGTGTGGTCACCGACGTCGGTGGACATGACCTGGCGCACATTCGTCGTGCCGCGGTGGTTGTGGTGAGTCCTGGTGTACCGCCGGACGCGCCGCCGCTCCGCGCTGCGCATGAGGCAGGCATTCCCGTGGTGAGCGAAGTGGAAATTGCGTTGCGGCTGCAACCCGCCCTTCGCTACATCGCGACCACCGGCACGAACGGCAAGACCACCACGACGGCACTCATTGGCCACTTGTTGCGTGCACTCGACCTGTCCGCCGTCGACGTGGGCAACATTGGTACACCGGTGTCGGAAGTGGGGCTGCTGTCGGCACCACCATCGTGGGCGTCACTCGAGATTTCGTCGTTCCAGCTGCACGATACTCCAGGCCTGCTGCCCGATGTAGGCGTCTTGACGACGCTCAGCCCGGATCATCTTGACCGTTATCCAAGCGTCGCTGCGTACTACGCGGACAAACGCCTGCTGTTTGCCAACGCGTCTGTCGGATCGCACTGGGTGTACACGGCAGACAACGAAGACGTCGCGACGATGTTGCGTGACGTGGTCGGCGTGCATCATCGTTTTTCAACGACGCGAACTGATGTCGAGGCGTTCCTCAATCGCGACAGCGGCATGCTGTACGTGTTCGGTGAGCCGCTCGTCGCTCGTGACAAGCTCATGCTCACCGGCGATCACAACGTCGCCAACGCACTCGCCGCATTGCTCGCCGTAATGATCGCGGATCGTGTCCATCGATCACCGGCGGCGCGCGCGCGACTGGCCGAAGCCGTGGCCACGTTTCGCGCGTTGCCGCATCGCCTTGAACCCGTTGCCGATCGGATGGGTGTGCTGTGGCTGAACGACTCCAAGGCCACGAACGTCGCGTCGACTCACGTCGCATTGGCCGGCATGACGCGTCCCACGATCTTGCTCCTCGGCGGTCGTCACAAGGGGGAACACTACACGGCGCTGGTGCCGGAGCTCGTGCGGACTGCGCGGACGGTGTTGGCGTTTGGGGAAGCGGCGCCACGTATTGCGAGCGATCTTGCGACGCTGTTGTCGGGGCGCGTCTCGTTCGAGGACATGGGCGGATCGACGTTTGCGCAGGTCGTTGCACGTGCGCGGCAAGTAGCAGTCGCCGGTGATGTCGTGCTCTTGTCACCGGCCTGTTCAAGCTTCGACATGTTCCGCGACTATCAGGACCGCGGGCAACAGTTCGCTGCGCTTGCCCGAGGCGATGCGTGACATGGTAAGTGCGCTGTCCGACGTGACGTCACCGTTGTCCACGAGCCGACCAGCGTTCCGCGCAGCCGCAGCGCCCGAGGCTCGAGTGCGCTGGCGCATGAGTGTTGAAGCGCGTGCACTGCTGCTGGTGACGGCGGTGCTGGTCACCTTCGGGTTGTCCGTGCTGTACAGCGCCAGCACGTTTTCGGCGATCAGTATGGGGCGCCCGAGTTCGTTCTTCTTTATCCAGCAACTCAAGGGCGTAGTTGCGGGAACCATTGGTTTTGCGATTGCGGCAAAGGTTGACGCAGAACATTGGAAACGCGTCGCCTGGCCAATCATGATCATCGGTTTGCTGCTGATGTTGGTGACGATCCTTCCGTTTACGAAGGACATTGTGCCAGTCAAAGGTGGATCGCGGCGCTTCTTTAGGAACGGCTCCATTCAACCGTCGGAATTCGCCAAGTTCGCCGTGTTGGTTTGGACGCCAATGTTGATGGTGAAGAAAGGCGAAGCCGTCCGGCGGCTCGGCAAGGGCATTTTGCCATTTGTGCTCGTCATCGGTTCCCTGAGCTTCATGGCACTGAAGGAGCCCGACTTATCGGTAGCTATGACGTTCTGTTTGCTGATGGCGGTGCTGCTGTTTGTTGGCGGCGCGCGCATCGCGCACTTTCTCTTTCTCGGATTGCTCGCCGTGTTGCTCACGGTGCAACAGGCGCAACAAAAACAGTATGTCGCTGATCGCCTGCGTGTCTTCTTCCAGCACGAGCAAGTCGACTCTCTCACTCAAAAAACGTCGAGTGCGGGTGATCAACAAGAGCAGTCCCTGATCGCCGTCGGTTCTGGCGGCCCGGTGGGGAAGGGGTTTGGGCGCGGCAATCAACAGCGCGGCTGGTTGCCGCTGGCGTACAATGACTTTATTGCATCCGTCGTTGGCGAAGAGTTTGGGTTTCTTGGCATCGCCGGGTTGACGTTAGGCTACGCGCTCTACGGCTGGTTGGGGTTTCGCATCGCCAAAAATGCGCGAACGCCGTTCACTGGTTTGTTTGCCGTGGGGTTGACGTTCACAACGGTGCTGACGGCATTCGTGCACATTGGCGTGGCGATGGACCTGTTGCCCAATACTGGTCTCACGCTCCCATTTGTGTCGCTCGGTCGGTCAAACCTCATCCTCACGTTGGGCATGACTGGCATTCTGGTCAACATTGGCAGTGAGCGTGAGCGCGTGTTCGGAGAGCACGCTACCGATCCACTGCTCGCGCGCTTGCCGTGAGTGCAGGTCGCTCTCGGGTGTGGTTCGCTGGAGGCGGGACAGGTGGCCATCTCTATCCAGGTCTCGCAATCGCACGCGCGTTGGTGCGACAGGCGCCACAGATCGAGCCATTTTTTGTTGGTGCCGCGCGCGGTATTGAACGCGACATCCTGCCCGATGCGGGTTTCCCGTTTGCACTGCTGCCGTTGCATCCATTGTACCGCAAGACGCCGTGGAACAATTGGCGCACTGCATTCGGCGCGGTTGGCGCGTGGCGGTCGTTGTCGCGCATCGCCGCGACGTCGCGTCCTTTGGCCGTAATTGGTACCGGAGGGTACGCGGCCGGCGTGGCGTTGGCGTGGGGACGTGCGCATGGACTGCCCACAGCGTTGCACGAACCGGATAGTATGCCAGGCTTAACGACACGTGCGTTCGCTGCCGGTGCGCGCGATGTCTATCTGGGTTTCCCCGAAGCGGCTGCGCGCTTGCGAACCTCAGCAACTGCACGCGTGTTGCCGCTGGGCTGCCCAATTGAGCCTCCGCCCGCAACGCGACGGTCTCGCATTGACATGCGACGTGTGTGGGGTTTTCCCGACGACGCGTTTGTTGTGCTGGCGTTTGGCGGCAGTCAGGGCGCGCGGGCAATCAACGAAGCGATGGCAGCGTGGTGTCGACATGGTCTACCGGACGGCACTGCAGTCATCTGGGCAACCGGTCGTGCAAACGTGTCACAGTACGTCGCGTTTGACAGTGCACTTGTTCGCGTCCGCGAGTACCTGGCACCAATTGCCGATGCTTACGCCACCGCCGACGTGGCCATCGCACGCGCCGGCGCGATGAGTATCGCCGAATTGTGCGCGTGGGGAATTCCGTCAATCCTTGTTCCGTTACCGACCGCCGCACAAGATCACCAGACGTTGAACGCGCGCACGCTCGCCGCCAGTGGCGCTTCAATCCTTCTGCCGCAATCGGAATTGTCGGCCGAAAGTTTAGACGCGACGGTGCGCGAACTGTTGCGACGTCCGGATACTCTCCAAGCGATGCACAGCGCCGCATTGTCGCGCGCACGACCCACGGCGGCCGCAGACATCGCGCGCGCCGTTCTTCAGCTCATGCAGCAGGACTGACGCCACCTATGTCTGCGCTTGGTTTTCCGTTGTCCACGTTGCTCGATACCGCTGACGATCGGCCGGTGCACTTTATCGGCATCGCCGGCGCCGGCATGAGTGCGTTGGCCGAACTGCTCGCGCGTCGCGGTGTGCGCGTCACGGGTACCGATGCCAACCCGGCGGGATCGCCAGATCTCGCGGCCCTCGGTGTCCGAGTATCGGCGCCCAATGTTGAAGACGTGCGCGCGTCACGTGCCGTGGTGTACTCGTCAGCGATTGCCACGACGCACGCCGAGATGGCCATGGCGCGCTCGCTGGCGTTACCGCTCATCCGTCGCGCTGAAGCACTCGCCGCATCTACTCATGGCGGCACGCTCGTGGGCATCAGTGGCACACACGGAAAAACGACGACCACGGTCATGACGACGGAGGCACTCGCTGCCGCAGGCATCAACCCCACGGGTATCGTCGGTGGTCGTGTCGGACGTTGGGGCGGCAATCTGCGACTCGGCGCGAACACGTTCGTCGTCGAAGCGGACGAGTACGATCGGTCGTTTCTTGCGCTCGCCCCGGATGTGGCCGTGGTGCTTAATGTCGAGGAGGATCACCTCGACATCTACCGCGACATTGACGACATCCGGCAGGCGTTCGAACAATTCGTGCGCGGCGCGCGGGTGTTGGTGCGGTGTGCCGATGATGTGGGAGCGATGAGCGTGCGTCCGCGCGCCGGCCAGGACGTCATTGCGTACGCCGCCGCAACCGACGACGAACCTTCGGCGACTACCTCGCGCGCGCGACTCTGTGCGCGAGGCCTCGTGTTGAATGCGCTCGGTGCGGAGTTCGATGTTGTGTTTGACGGCGTCGTTGAAGGACACGTGTCGTTGTCGGTGCCGGGTCTGCACAATGTGCGGAACGCGCTCGCTGCCATCGCCGCCGGCTTGGCGCTCGGTTGCAACGTTGCCGACATGGCTATTGGGTTGCGCGCGTTCACTGGCGTTGAGCGACGGTTTCAGCGACTGGGCGTCGTCAATGGCATCGACGTGGTGGACGACTACGCGCATCATCCCACAGAAGTTGCCGCGACGATTGCCGCCGCACGGCATGCGTATCCCAATCGTCGCCTTGTTGTCGTGTTTCAACCGCATCTGTATTCGCGCACGCGTGACTTGCAAGCAGAGTTTGCCGATGCACTTGCCGCAGCAGATCAACTGTTCCTGTGTGACATTTACGGCGCGCGCGAAGCGCCAATCCCCGCTGTCACTTCAGCGCTGATTGGTGATCGTGTACCTGCCTCGGTGCTGTGCTGGAACGGCGCGCGTGCCTCGGTGGTTACCGCGCTCGTCACGCGCGTCCTCGCGGGTGACGTCGTGATTACCATGGGTGCCGGTGACGTCACCAAGACTGGTCCAGAGCTGCTCCAAGCGCTGAGCGAGCGCCACCCATGACCAGCGCAGTCTCAGTCAATGCCGCTCCACGCTCCCCGAAGCCGCGCGCGACGACGGGTCGACGATGGCAACGCATCACTCTCGTCGCCCTTGCCGTGGTGTTGGTCATCGCTGCAGCGTGCGCCCGCTGGTGGGGACCGCTGGCCCTGTCGCAATTGGACTACTTCCATGTCCGACACATTGTGATTGATGGGTTGCGCTATGCACCACGCGAGGAGCTCGTGCGCTCGCTCGGCGTGGACACGATGCAGTCGATCTGGCAAGCAACGCAGCCACTCGCCGAGAAAGCCGAGACCCACCCGATGATCGCCAGCGCGGTCGTCGAACGGCAGCTGCCAGGCACCATGGTTCTGCACGTCGTTGAACGCATTCCCGTCGCGTTGGTGCGCGGCGATGCTGCGTTGCGGCCGGTCGACCTCAGTGGCACTGTGCTGCCCATTGATCCGGCGCACACCACGGTCGATGCACCGATCGTGCAAAGTGCGGACACCGTGTTGCTCAAGCTGCTGGACGGCCTGCGCGTACAGGCGCCATCGGTCTATGCACGCGTGACTGAGGCCGAACGGACAAAATCGGGCGATGTGCGCGTTGCGCTCGGCGCGCTGGTGGTGCGTGCGTCGGCCGAGGTGACCGTGGCCCGTTTCCTCGACATATTACCTGTGGAAGCAGATCTCGCGCGGAATCACCTGCGTGCCGTCGAACTGGATCTTCGTTTCCGCGAACAGGTGATCGCCAGACTGCCATGAATTCGGACCCAATCGTTGCTGCACTCGACATCGGAACCGCCCACACGACAGCGCTCGTTGCCGAGTTGCACGGCGACTTGCCACGCGCGCCAATGGTGCGTGTACTCGGTGTGGGACGTACCCGCACGATGGGGCTGCGCAAAGGAGTTGTCTCCGACATTGAAGAAGCGACGCGGTCTATCCGCAAGGCGCTGGAAGAGGCAAGTCGTGTTGCGGGTGTAGCGGCGGATTCCCTGTTTGTCGGCATCGCCGGGGAACACGTGCGCGCCATGTGTTCGACGGGCGTGGTAGCCATCAGTGGTGACGAAATTCGCCGGGCGGACGTGGACCGCGTCAACGAGGTTGCGCGTGCCATGGCCATTCCGCCCGATCGCGAGTTGTTGCACGCCATTCCACAGGAGTATCGCGTGGACAAAGCCGACGGGATTCGTGACCCGGTGGGCATGATCGGGACTCGCCTGGAAACGGAGATGTACCTCGTCACCATCGGCAGCTCCCCCGCGATGAATCTGCGCAAGAGCATTGAGCGCGCTGGTTACAAAGTGCGCGAACTTGTGCTCGAGCCAATTGCCAGTGCGCTCGCCGTCCTCACCGAAGAGGAAAAGGAGCTTGGTGTCGCGTTGATTGAACTCGGTGCGGGCACGACCGACCTCGCGGTATTCCACGAGGGCAAGATTCGTCATTTGGGGTCGGTGCCGTATGGTGGCCACGCGGTCACGGGCGATCTGGTGCAGGGACTTGGCGTCACACAAAACGACGCCGAAACGCTGAAGGAAGCCTATGGCTGCGCGTATGAGCCGATGGTGTCGTCCGATCAGCTCATCGCGCTGCCGGCGAACGCGTCGCACGGCGAGCGACACATCTCGCGCGAACTGATGACCCATATCATCCATCAACGGATGGACGAGATCTTCGATCGGGTGCAGCGCGAAATTCAGACAGCGGGCTTTAACGGCAGGCTTAATGCTGGCATCGTGCTGACCGGCGGTGGCGCCGCGCTCGAGGGCATTGCTGATCTGGCGGCCGATGTCTTCGGTGTGGGCGTGCGAGTCGGTGTGCCGGGAGAAAAGTTGACCGGACTGGTGGAGGTGGTCGCGGAGCCGCGCTTTTCAACTGTCGCAGGACTCGCGTTGTATGGCGCACATCGTCTGGCGCTTGGCGGCGTCGCGAGTCGCCGCCCGTCGCTGTCGGGTGTTGGTGTCGACAAGTTGGCGAATCGCGTGAAGAACTGGCTGCAAGATTTTTTCTGACCGGTCCCCATGTTTTTTTGGGTTGGTGCATTGAGCTCGACTTGATAGAACATTGTCATTGTGCGGCGTGCTGAGTCGGCAAGATCACAACGTGTTCGCAGTCCAGGTAGTGTGGATAAAATCCATTGACGCGCTGCTAGCTTTCATTGGCGCCTGATCACCTCATTTCCACTGCAGCGCGCGGGTTGCGCTGGCTGTTCGACTGTGTATTCTAGGCGTGATCTAGCACGCAGCAGACACGTAACTCGCGGATCGCCGACGTCGGCGAAGCTCGCACCCAGACTTTTCGTTCCGCAGCACCGTGACGTCGTACCCCTCATCGTGTCCTTGCCAGAGCCCCGTATGGAGTTTTCACGCATGAACTTCGAGCCCGCGCCCCCGCACCTGCACACGGAGCCAGCCCGGATCTCTTTCGCTGCGGAGGAGAACGCCTCGCAGTCGGCGCGCATGAAGGTCGTTGGAGTTGGCGGCGGCGGCGGCAACGCAGTGAACCGGATGATCGAAGAGCATCTGGAAGGTGTTGAGTTTATTTCGGTCAACACCGATGCGCAGGCGCTGATGAACTCCAAGGCCGACGTGAAGATTCAGATCGGCAAGAAGTTGACACGCGGACTTGGTGCTGGCGCCCGTCCAGAGATTGGACGTCAGGCGATCGAAGAAAACCGCGAAGATGCCAAACGTGTGCTTGGGAATGCGGACCTGGTCTTCGTCACCTGCGGCATGGGTGGTGGCACAGGGACCGGCGCCGCGCCCGTGATCTGTCAGCTCGCGCGTGAAGCTGGTGCACTCACCGTGGGTATCGTGACACGGCCATTCCTTTTCGAAGGCCGCAAGCGCATGCGGCAGGCCGAGGAGGGAATTTCGGAAATGCGAAAGCACGTGGACACGATGATCATCGTGCCCAACGAGCGTTTGCTCGCCGTCGTCGGCAAGGGGATTCCGTTCCACGAGGCGCTCAAGAAGGCCGACGAGGTGCTGCTGCACGCAACGCAGGGTATCTCTGTGCTGATCAGTGAAACGGGGCTCGTCAACGTCGACTTTGCAGACGTGCGCACCGTGATGCAGAACGGCGGGTCTGCACTGATGGGCACCGGCATCGGACGCGGCGAGAATCGCGCGCTCGAAGCGGCGCAGCAGGCCATCGCGTCGCCGCTGCTTGATAACGTGTCGATTTCTGGTGCCACGGGTGTGCTGGTGAACATCACTGGTGGCGAAGACCTCACCCTTGGCGAAGTGCACCAGATCAACGACATCGTGCAGGACGCCGTCGGCGAAGAGGCAGAAATTATCTTCGGTGCGGTGCACGAGCCCGCGATGATGGGCGAGATTCGGGTGACCGTGATTGCCACCGGCTTCGATCGTCTCATGCAGGGGAGTCTCGGCAACGGCGGGACACACGTCGGCGGGAGTTTCCCAGCCGCGGGCTCTCACACGGGACATTCGTCGATCACCCACTTGCCTGCTGCCGCTGGTGGCGCCAAGTCGCCTGTGCTACCGTTCCCCACGAAGGATCGACCGGTGTCGCGTCCGGCAGTACAACCGGCCCGTCCGTCATGGGAGGCCGCGGCGCCACGACCGGTGCGAGCGGTGCAACCACCAGTACAAAACGCTGAGCTCGACGACATGGAAATCCCGACGTTCATACGGAGACAGATGGATTGAGCGTCACCCGACGGACTCTGCTCGTGGCCGCGGCGTCGCTCGTCGTTGGCGCGGGCGCTATTTCCCTCGGACGACCTGTCCGCGTTCGCCCCGCAGCCAGCGTGCTCGATGCGGGGCCGCGCAATTCTGTGGCATCTCGCTGGCGCATCCGGACGGACACCGTGCGACGGGGCGAACTGCTGTCATCCGTGCTGGAACGGGCGGGAGTCGCTCCTTCGGAAGCTGCTCGCGCCATTCGCTCGGCCAGTCGAATCGACCCACGGCGCATTCGGTCGGGCACTACGGTGACGACGCGCCTGAGCCCAGATTCCGGCGCCTCGGAAATTGTATTTCAGCTCGCCATTGATCGGCTGTTGCGATTGAATCGCACCGATTCGACATGGACACAGCGGGAAGAGACACTGCCTTGGCAGGTTGATACCGTAGTGATCAGCGGAGAAGTACAGACCACCCTCACAGCGGCCTTGCAGCGTGGAGCCGACGCGTTTCCTGCAGGTGCGCGCGAGGAAGTTGCGTTCGCGCTGGCCGATATTCTCGAGTATCGCGTCGATCTGAGTCGAGACTTGCGGGCTGGTGATTCGATTCGTGTGTTGGTTGAGCGCCGTCGAGCACCGACAGGCGCGGTGCGTCCGGGACGAATTCTCGCCGCGCGACTTCACGTGGACGGTCGTACGGTTGACGCGGTTCGATTCGTCGGCCGAGGCGATCGTGTGGCCTACCTTGATGGTGATGGAAAATCGCTACGCGCGGCATTCCTGCGCGCGCCTTTGGCATTTCGACGCATCTCGAG
>JAYSVL010000503.1:0-35407 GCA_043718595.1 Gemmatimonadaceae bacterium | reverse complement strand
TGGCGACGCTCTCGGACTCAGCACAAAAGGCGTTCGCGCAGTACAACACGGACAAGAATCTCGAGGCGCCCGCGTACAAGGCTGCCACCGACGAGTTCTACGCCAAGAACGTGTTCCGTCGCCCGGTCAAGGTCGACCTTGACTCGATGTTCGCCATGATTGGCATGGACCAGTATCGGTACTTCCAGGGTGAGAACGAGACCATGGTCGTCGGCACGCTCAAGGGATACAGTGCCATGCACATCCTGCCCACGATCAAAGTGCCGGTGCTCATGACCACTGGAGAATTCGACGAACTCGGCCCCAGGCTCATCGAGCAACACGCGAAGCTCATCCCGGGCGCGAAGTTCATCCTGTATAAGGACGCGGCGCACGTCACGCAGTGGGACGCCGCCGAGCAGAGCGTCAAAGATGCGCGCGAGTTCCTCAAGGCCGCGGACAAGAAGTAGTGGCGCAGCAGACACGCCGTCCGCGTGAAGAACAGATCGGCGTTGGTCCCGTTTCAGCCCTGTCCTTTCATGGAGACGTCATGTGTCGAGGTTTCGCCGTAGCGTGTAGCCTGTTTCTGAGTATCGGTTTCGTGGCGTCACCGGTGGGACCACCACTCGCCGCTCAAACAGCGAAGCCGACCGCGACCGCGAACGTCACCCTCAACAAGGGCGACCTCCGTCTGACATACCTTGGGAACGCGGGCTGGGAAATCACCGACGGACGCAAGGTCGTCCTCATCGACCCGTTTCTCACCCAGTTCGCGCGATGGACGCCAACAGGACCGGCACCAGACGTGGCGCCGAATGCCTTCTACATGCCCGACACGGCGTTGATCAATCAACATGTGAAGAAGGCCGACTACATCGTGATCACGCATGGTCACCCTGATCATGCGCTCGACGCTGGGTACATCTCGCGTCGCACGGGCGCGGTCATCATCGGACACGAAACCGCCGCCAATCTCGCGCGTGCATACAACGTGCCCGATTCGTCGCTCATTACCGTGATCGGCGGTGAAGACTATGACTTCGGCGACTTTTCTCTGCGCGTGATTCCCAATATTCACAGCGCACTCGATCACAAGCAGTACTACAACAACGGGCGCGGCATCGTTGGCACAGCGCCACGCGGACTCAAGGCGCCACTGCGCCGAAACCAGTACGTCGAAGGTGGCAACCTCGCGTACGTGCTCCGCATGGGGGGCCACGAAGTGCTGATCATGGGGTCGATGAACTACATTGAGCGTGAGATGGAAGGGTTGCGCCCAGACATCGCGCTCGTCGGCGCCAACAGCCAGCGACTGGAGATCTATCAGTTCACCGCGCGGCTCATGCGCGCCCTGGGCAAGCCCGCCGTTGTGATCCCAACGCACGCCGATGCCTATGGTGATCCCAACCCCTCGGCGGCGAACCTCGCCGACCGCAAGCGATTTCAGGCAGAGGTTACTGCCGCGTCGCCAACGTCGCGCTTTATTTCGCCGACATGGTTCGTGCCAATCGTCGTGCCAGCACGTCGCCAGCCGTCCTCCCGGTAAGCCTTCTACTCATCTCCCATGACCCGACCGTTTCGCTCACTCGCCGCTGTGGCCGTTCTGACTTTCCCACTCTCGTTGATGGCGCAGAAACGCGCCGCCGCCGGCAAACGCCAAGTCATTAATCCCCCAGGTATTTCACCGTTAGTGCCTGCGTACTCTGTCGCCATCCGTCATGGCAACATGGTGTTTGTCTCCGGCATGACCGGTATCAAGCCCGGCACGCAGGACATCATCGACGGCGGCATAGCGGCGCAAACGCGACAGACGCTCGAGAACATTCGCACGTCGTTGCAAGCCGGCGGCGCGACCATGGCGGACGTGGCGGAGTGTACGGTCTTTCTTACGGACATGACCGAGTACGCGGCGATGAACACCGTGTATCAGGAGTTTTTTCGCGTCAACCCGCCAGCACGCGCGACGCTTTCGGTCACGGCGCTGCCTCGTCCGGCTGCACGCGTCGAGATCAAGTGCAGCGCCGTGCTCAGTCGACCGTAACGGCTCGCGAAATGCGAATCGCACGATGGCGAACCTTGCACGCAACGGTACGCGCCGCGATCTGTAGCCTGCTCGTGCTTGCGCCAGCCGCAGCGCAAACAACCACCAGCGCACTCACGCGCATGCTTGAAGCGGACTTAGCGCGATTTCCTGCGCGGGCGGGCGTGTACGTTAAACATTTGACGACGGGTGAAGAGGCCGCCGTTAACGCAGACGACGCCTTTAGCAGCGCGAGTGTGATCAAGCTGACAATCATGGTCCGCGCGTTTCAGTTGGTCGACCAGCGCAAGCTGAATCTTGAGGAGCGGGTAGCAATTCATCGCGCGGATCTCCGCGATGGCACGGGCGTGTTGCAGTTTCACGACCTCGGGCAGACGCCCACCATCAAAGACCTTATCACCGAAATGGTGATCACGAGCGACAACACCGCGACCGATATGATGGTGATGAAGATCGGTGGCGTGGACAGCCTGAATGCGTGGCTCAAAGCCTCAGGGTTTTCGCATTTGAGCATGGTGGCGCGGGGGCACGTGTATCGCCGCAAGCTGCTCGCGCTGGTGAATCCCGAGTTCGAAACGCTCACGGCCGAAGAGACCACCGGACTGCAGTACGCGATGCAGGACAACCCACTCTTCGAACTGTACGCGCCGCTCTTTACTGCCGAGCGTGCCAAGTGGGTGGCGATGGTGCGCGACCCGGTCAACCGCAGGATCATTGCGAATGGCCGCAACACACTCTCAGTGCAAAACCACGACTACTGGCTGGGGGACATGAATCCCCGCGAAACGGGGCGACTCCTCGAAGCCATCGAACGTGGCACGATGACATCGGCGGCGAGTACGGCGACGATGCGCACGATCATGAGTCGACAGCAATTGGGCGTGCGACGCATTCCGCATTTTCTCGACGTTCCGGTATCGCATAAAACGGGCGACAGTCCGGTCATCGCCAACGACGTCGGCATGGTGTACGCGCGCCGTGGCACGATCATTGTCGCGTTCTTTGCGAACGGCATCACGGGGCCTCTTGCCGAAACCGAAGACATGCTTGGCCACACGGCTCGGCGGATCGTCGATTACTTCGACGCGCAAATGGCCGAACGGGCGCAACCGGGCGCGCTCGCGAGCTTGCCAATACCCGCAGATGTGCCAGCATTGCGCAAACTCGTTGGTGAATACGACCGCGGCGGTCGTGTAGTCCTTGTCATCGAAGACAGTGGCAAGCTGGTCTTGCTCGACACCGCGCGTGCGACGTTGTCACGCACAACCGTGTCGCCCGCGGAACTACAGCGGCTGCGTTTGACGAAACTGCGCGTCGGCCCCGCAGACGGTGCGAATCAACTGAAAGTCACACCCGTTCGCCGCATTGCCGACATTCGACGCGAAGCTCTGCTCGCATCACCGCCCACAGAGAAGCCACCGGCGCGTGCGAGCGATCTCGTTGAACTGATCACGCTCGACCCAACGATCAAACTTGAAATTCGCTACGCAACGACCAACAATTTTGTCGGCGCAAAGTTCTACGACGAAGCACGTGCGTTCATGCAACGACCGGCGGCCGACGCCGTCGTGCGCGCGCACAAGGCGTTACGCGCGTACGGGTACGGGCTCCTGATCCACGATGCGTATCGGCCGTGGTACGTGACCCGGATGTTCTGGGACGCGATGCCTACAGACAAACGCTGGCTGGTGGCCAATCCCGCCGACGGTTCCAAACACAATCGCGGCGCAGCGGTGGATCTCACGCTGTACGATCTCAAGACGGGACAGCCGGTCGACATGCCGAGTACGTATGACGAGAGCACCGGTCGCGCGCACGCGGACTATCCCGGTGGGACGGCGCGCGAACGTTGGACTCGCGCGCTGCTGCGGAAGGCGATGGTTGATGAAGGATTCGTCATCAACTCGCTCGAGTGGTGGCACTTTGATTACGCGAGTTGGCGCGACTACGCGATCGGCAACATCACCTTCGACAAGGTATCGAGGTAGCACCCACCCCACCGTCTCGACGAGGGGAGACAGCCATGAACGCCGCACAGCGCACTGCACTGATCGCCACACTCCACGAGCGTTTCACGAGACATCCGCGTCGTCATGCGGGGATCGCGTGGAGCCCCGTTGAAGCACGACTTGAAAAACAGGCGGCAAAGCTCAAGACGCTCTTCGCCATGGAACAGTCCGGCGGTGAGCCGGATGTGATTGCACGCGACAGTACGACGGGCGAACTGGTCTTCTGCGATTGTGCGGCGGAGAGCCCGGCCGGTCGCCGGAGTCTGTGCTTCGACCGCAAGGCGCTCGGTGCGCGGAGGGAGAACAAACCCGCTGGCAACGCTGTGGACACGGCCTCGGCCATCGGGATCGAGCTGCTCACAGAGGCCGACTACCGCATGTTGCAAACGCTGGGCGAGTTCGATCGCAAGACGTCGAGCTGGATACAAACACCGACGAACATCCGAGCGCTTGGTGGCGCGCTGTTCTGCGACCGTCGGTACGACCATGTGTTCGTCTATCACAACGGTGCCGGGTCGTACTATGCTGCGCGGGGGTTTCGGGGCCAGGTTCGGGTGTAACAACAGCGGACACGATGGGCCGGTCGGACTGGCACGACGGGACGCCTCTGTGCCCCTCGAGCGCGCCAAGTCGATAAACACGCTTGCCGTCGTGTTGGTTGTGGCGCTACGATCGGTTGCGCGGTTTCTCCGTGAAATCCGCAGTCCCGCACCCGCCGCTTGGAGAGCGACCCTCATGGCGACCCACCGTTCCGTTCTACAACTCTGCTCACGGGGGTTGCGTGCAGCACTCGTGACCGCGCTGATCCCCGCCTTCGCACACGCGCAACGCACGCCAGTTCGTTTGCCCGTGGCGCTCGCGCTCGATAGCGCCATCGAACAACGACTGAAAGCCGAGCGCAGTGAGGATCCACGACCGGCACCCGCACGCAAGGAAGGCGAGGGTCCGTTCACCCGCATGATTGTGCGCGGCGTCAACCTGATTGACGGCTACGGCAGCGCACCGCGAGGCCCGGTGGATGTCGTCATTGAGGGCAATCGGATCGTCGAGATCGCGAGTGTGGGTTACCCGCACGTGAAAATTGACGAAACCAAGCGTCCCAAAGGCGCGGTGAAGGAGATCAACGCCAACGGGATGTATATGATGCCGGGTCTCGTTGATCTGCATGTGCATCAAGGCACGATGCAGAAAGCGCCGGACAGCGAATACTACAACAAGCTGTGGTTGGCGCATGGGATCACGGCAGTGCGCGGCGTGCCGTTTGCCAGCTTTGACTACTCAGTCAAAGAACGCGAACGCAGCGCGAAGAACGAAATCGCCGCCCCACGCTACATCGTTTATCAGCGCCCGGGCAGCGGTTGGGGACGTGGTGTGCCGCGCACACCGGACGTCGCGCGTGAATGGGTGCGATGGGCCAAAGCCAACGGTGCGGAGGGACTCAAACTTGGTGCCGAACGTGCGGACATCATGGCCGCGCTGCTCGACGAGGCCAAGAAACTCAACCTGGGTTCGACGGCGCACCTGCAGCAACAAGGCGTCGCGCAGATGAACGCCGACATGGCCACCAAGCTCGGACTCGAAGCCGTGACGCATTTCTACGGAATTTTTGAGTCGATGTACGAGAACAATCAGGTGCAGCCATGGCCCACCGACGCCAACCTGCAAGACGAACAAACACGTTTTGGCCAGGTCGCGCGGCAGTGGTCTCTGGTCAAGCCGCACAGTGTCAAGTGGAACGCGTTTCTCAAAAACCTGAAAGATCGTGACGTCACGCTCGACCCCACAATGACGACGTATCTCACCGGTCGGGATATTGTCAAACGCATGAACGAACCGTGGCATGCGAAATACACGATTCCAACACAGTGGGATTTCTACACGCCAAGCCGCACCAATCATGGCGCGTACTTCTACAACTGGACGACGGAAGACGAAGTGGCGTGGCGCAACTTCTATCGTGTGTGGATGGAGTTTGTGAACGACTACAAGAACATGGGCGGACGCGTGACCGCGAGTTCGGACGCGGGCTTCATCTACAACACGCCCGGATTCTCCACGATTGAAGAGCTTGAGCTGTTGCAGGAAGCCGGCTTCACTCCAACGGAAGCGATTCGCGCCGGCACATTGCACGCAGCGGAAACCATCTTCAAGCCGATGCACAAGCCGATCGAGTACGGCACCGTGGAAACAGGCATGCTGGCCGATCTGGTGATTGTGGACGCCAACCCCGTGGCCAATCTCAAGGTGTTGTACGGTACCGGATGGTTCCGTCTCAACGACACGACGGGCAAAGTCGAGAACTACGGCGGTGTGAAGTGGACGATTAAGGACGGCATTGTCTACGACGCCAAGAAGTTGCTCGACGATGTCGAAAAGATGGGTGACGCGCAACGGAGAACACGATCCACAACGGCAACACCGTCGCCCAACCGCTGACGTGCACGGTGAGGACGCACCGTGTGTCTTTTGCGCGATCGTCGCTGGTACGGTTCCAGCGAGTATCGTCGCGGAAGATGCACTGACGATAGCGTTCGTGGACTTACGGCAGTTTCATCCCGGGCACGTGCTGATCATTCCACGTCGGCACGTGCGCGACATTCGTGATGCGGATGACGCAACGATATCGGCCGTTGCGATCGCCACCGCTCGCATGGCGCGTGCGGTGGATCGTGCGTTCCCGAATGATGGTATCAGCGTGTGGCATTCGGCGGGTGCGGGTGCCAATCAGGAGGTGCCTCATCTGCACATGCACGTGCATCCACGCTACGTTGGCGACAACGTGCTGCATGTGTATCCAAGCGCACCGTTGCTACCGTCGCGTGCGGTGTTGGAGCAATGGGCGCAACAGATTCGCGACGCCTTGAGCCCAGCACGGCCGAGCCGTTGATCAGGCGTGACCACGAAATCCCGGCACCGGCACTCCATTTGGGCTAACGATGTACCAGCTGTCGGTTCCACACGCCGCACTACAACCGTACATCGAACACTACTGGCACGTGTTCGCGACGCCCGAACAGCCATTCGACTTCTCGGTTGATGTCTTTGTCGACCTCAGGGCTGATCTGATCTTCAATTTCGGCGCTCCGTATCATCGCACGGCGAATGACAATACGCGCGTCCGAGTTACACACTCCAATCTCGATGCGCAACGACTGCATCCGATACGCATCGAGCAGCGTGGTGCGGTGGTCGTCACCGGAGCACGCTTTCGCACCGGCGGGCTGATGCCGTTCGTACGGCACCCGCTCAACGAGTGGACCGACCGCATCGTCCCCCTGGACGAAGCTTTTGGCGACGATGCGCGAGACCTCGAAGCGACGCTGCTAGACGCTGGCGCTCACATTGCACCGCAGACACAGGCACTCGACGCGTTCTTCGCGGCACGCTTCTCGCTGACACCGCACATGGAGCTCGTACTTCGGCTCAAATCGCTGCAAGAGCACCACGGCGGATCGCTGCGCATTGATCACCTCGCCGACATGGGCAACACAACACTCCGCACTGTCGACCGCCTGTTTCGTCGTCACATCGGCGTGAGCCCAAAAACGTTTGCCCGTGTCACACGATTTCAGCGCAGCCTCAATCGGCTCAAGACGGACCCTGGCGTGTCGCTTGGCAGCGTCGCGACGGAGTGTGGGTTTGCCGATCAATCACACTTTGTGCGCGATTTCAAGCGCTTCACCGGCGTCGCCCCATCACGGCAGCTCGGCTACTTCCCGCCGGGCGCGCCTGTCGACTTTAGCCCTAATGTTGTCCGATTTGTACAAGACGGCGCGAGCGGCTGAGGCCAGCTTCGGTGCATGAGCGCCTCAACGATTCGACGTGTCTTTTCTCGCCAGACGGAAGTTTCCATTGAGGTTCGCGCGACGCCCGCGCAACTGTGGTCGATTCTGACCAACGCTGAACAATTCCCGCAGTGGACGTCGACCGTGCTCTCGATTGACGGTCAGATTGTGCCACACGGGAAGATCAAGCTCAAGTCTTACCTCGACCCCGAACGCGTGTTCTCGCTCACGGTGCGCGAGTTCACACCACCGACAACGCTTGTCTGGGGCGATGCCATGGGTGCGCGGACGTATTCCATCACATCCACGAGCGACGGCGGTGTACGGTTCACGATGCGCGAACGCATTGGCGGTCCGCTCTTCCCGCTGTTCGCCCGCATGATCCCCTCGTTCGACGAATCGTTCGATCGCTTTGCGGCGGATCTCAAACGTCACGCCGAATCCGGAGCACACCAAGCATGAAGCACAAGATCGGGACTAAAGCGAAGCCGCTCGCGCTGCAGACGCCACCGCAAACGTCGGCGTACACCATGCATGTGGAGGAGATTAACGGCCGCGAGTTGCTCATCTGCACCGTAGGCAAAACGGTATTGCACTACGACCCGCGGTGCATCGATGATCTGCACGCGATGCTCACAAGCCAAGGCGACTGGATGGAGCTTGGTGCTGCCGACGAACAGAAGGAGGCCAAAGATGGGACCGTCGAAGGATGGGGACGATCTGCCAAAAACCCTGTTGGCGGTTTCTATGGTCTCAAGAAAGGGCTACGCGGTCGGTTCGGCATGTACATCCCGCCGCTGATGGAAGCACTCGGTCTCGCCGAAGTGACACATGACGCGCGTGGGAACAAGATGCGCGCACGTTAGACAGTCGACGTTGTCGACAGCACGTCGTCCAGTTTGTCGAACGATCCGGTCCAGCCCTGCGTCATCCCGGCCTTGGCCGCAGCAAACGTCGCAACTTCCGCTGCGGTTGCATCGTCAGCGACATCCCATCGCACGGTAACGCGTGTGGCGGCTGGTCCCTCTGACGCGAGTGACACGGTCGCCAACATCTTGGCCGGCCACGTTGGTGCCGCGGGATGGCGCGACAGCTGTTCGTGCTCGTCGGCGAACCACTGTGTGTAGACAATGCGATCCGGTCGTCGCACTTCGTGGTATTGCACACCGCCGTACATCGTCATCGCGCCATTCGTCATCGAATAGAAACTTTCGCCACCGGCACGAATGTCTGCGCGCCGGAATGACATCGTGAACCCAGTTGGTGCGAGCCACTGTGCAAAGTGCTCTGGCTTGCTCCACATGTCGAACATTGTCTCGATCGGCGCGTCGAAGCTGCGACTGATAACGAATACGTCTTTCGCTCTTGCGGCTTTCTCCAGATACTCGGCCAGGCGATCCCATGTCGAGTTGCCGCCCATGGCCTTGATATGCGCACGTGTCTCACGCGCGACGTCCGCCGTCTTGAATTTCATGCGCATGTCGAGCTCAGTCTTCCCACCAACGTCGGTGAACGTCGCCGTCACGTGAAACATGGGGCTCGCATCAGCAGACGTAGCGCCGTGGTCGTACACCAATCGCGCATGCGGTACAACCTCGTGATACCGCGCAAAGTTGGGATAGTCGGTACCGTCGGGACCGTGCATGGTGTACGTCCAGCTACCTCCGGCGCGCAGATCTTTGTTGTGCGTGGTGATCGTGAAGCCGCGCGGTCCCCACCACTGCGCCACCTGTTCGAGATCGGTCCATGCATCCCACACCAGTGCCAGGGGCGCGTCGTACACGCGGGTGATGCGAATTTCGTTGGCGCTATCGGTGACGTTGTCGGTGGCAATCATCGTAAGGTTCCGGGTGTGGTGGTGACAGTTTTAAGGTATGCGCCAAGGCGATCGAGACTTGCTTCCATCTGCACGCGATACTCGTCCATCCAGTTTGCCACGTCGGTGAGCGGTGCCGGATTGAGCCGACAGGGACGCCATTGCGCGTCGCGCCCCTTGATCACCAAGCCGGCCTTTTCGAGGACCTTGAGATGTTTGGTGACGCCCGGGAGCGTCATGTAGGGCAAGTGTGGCTCGGCGAGCTCGGTGACGGTGGCTTCTCCACGCCTGAGCTGCGCGAGCATGGCCCGTCTGGTTGGGTCGGCCAGCGCCGAGAAGGTTTGGCTGAGTGTATCTTGCATGATATACCCTGTTGTTAATTAGCTGGTTGGTATAGTACAACGTTTCTTTTCTTTGGCAAGTGACGGGGTTACAAGAAGGGCTTCATTGATGCCCCTGTTCGCGCGTGCAAGCGCATCCGCATCGATAATATTCCCCGATGCACCTATCACCTCTCTGCAGCCTGCTCTTCGTAGCGTTGCTTGCCTCGGCGACTACCGTCGCCGCTCAGCCCGACAGTGGCGTGGTACATGTCACGGTAGCCGAGTCGATGGGCATGCTGGCCGGTTTCCGCGTGCAGTCTGTGGGGAAGAGTGCGCTGACCGACGCGAACGGTCGTGCGCGTCTCACCCTGCCCGCGGGACAACGCGTCATTGACATCACACGCGTTGGATTCAAAGCAGCGCAGGTGACGGTGACTGTCGTGCGGGACAGCGTTGTCTCCGTAGTAGTCACCGCTGTGATGACTGACGCAATGAGCGACATGGCGATGGAACTCGCCGACGTGAAAGTCAGTGCAACACGCACCGAACGTTTGGCGGGCGAGACGCCGATCCGTGTTGAAGTCGTCGACGAAATGGAAGTCGACGAAAAAACGCTGATGTCGCCGAGTGGGATTGGTATGCTGCTGAACGAAACGCCGGGTCTTCGTGTGTTAGCAGCGGCGCCGGGACTCGGCACGGGGAGTGTGCGCATTCTTGGGCTGCCCGGGCAGTACACCGTGATGCTCGCCGATGGCCTGCCACTTTATGGCGGCAGCGCAAGCGCACTTGGGCCGCTGGACATCTCACCCGTTGATCTGCAACGCGTGGAGATCATCAAAGGTGCTGCATCAGCACTGTACGGTGGACAATCGCTTGGTGGTGTGATCAACCTTGTCGCGAAGCCACCGACAGGCAAGAAAGAACTCCTGCTCAATCGTCGCACACTCGGCGTGACCGATGCGGCAAGCTGGCTGAGCTATCGACTCGGCAAAGGTGTGGGAGTTTCGTTGCTGACGGCAGGCACGTTGCAGAGTGCGCAGGACATCGATCGTGATGGCTGGGCCGATCAGGCGCGCGCGCGACGCTTTAGTGTGCGTCCGCGTTTGCATGCCATCGACACGCGTGGGCGGTCACTCTTCATGACCGCTGGTTACGGGTACGATGATCGCGATGGTGGCACACTTGGATCCGCGCGTGCGCCAGACGGTCTGCCATTTCGCGAAGCACTGCGGAGCAATCGCGCCGACATTGGTGCAACCGCGCGTATTCCGATCACGGGCGGGAGCCTTGCCACGCGCATTGCGTATGCGACGAACGTACGAGAGCGTGTGTTCGGCGCGGGTGCGCGCGAGGACGACCGCACGTCGACCGGCTTTTTTGAATTCACGCGTTCGTTCGATGCGCCCAGTGGTGCGACGGTGGTCGGCTCGGCGTTGCAGGTGAGTACGTATGCGAACGCGCTCAACAACGCGTTCAACCGCAACTGGTTCACGCCGGGTGTGTTTGCGACGACTGAGCGGGCGTTTGGCATCCTGACCCTGTCATTAAGTGGACGTGCGGACGTACATCCCGATGCCAAGCTCCAGTTCACGGAGCGACTTGCGGTGCTGGTAAAGCCAGTCGATGGCTGGTCAGTGCGCGGCAGCATCGGCACAGGATTCGCTGCACCAACGGCCACGACCGAGGAGACGGAAGCCACCGGACTTCGCAACATTCGTTCTATTGGCAAACTTGTGCCTGAGCGAAGCACTGGTGCGATGATTGACGTGAATGGTGCGTTGCTTGGCGCAGAAATGTTGGTGACGGCGTACCGCTCGCGCATCAATGGCGCCGTGCAAGTGATGGAGTTGCCGAGTGCGGTGGGCCAAGCGACGCTGCACAATGCGTCGCAAGCGACGAACATTGGTGGCGTTGAAGCGGCTGCGGTGTGGCGATTCAGCGGCGGGAAATTCATTGGCACGTATGGCTATTCGCGCGGCACTGAGCCCGACGCGCTCACCAACGTGCGAGAAGCAACGCCAATGTTGCCGCGTCATCGGTTGGGCGGCGACCTGATGCTCGAACGACCTGGTGTTTATCGCATGGGGCTTGAGGGTACATGGTTCGGCGTGCAAGCGCTTGACGACAATCCGTTCCGCACTGCGGCGAAACCGTACCTTTATATGATGGCGATTGCGGCGCGTCAGTTTGGCGCGCTTGAGGTGGTGGCCAACTTTGAGAATTTGCTCAATGTGAAGCAGACCGACACGGATCGATTGGTGCGTCCCACACGTGGCATGGCGGGACGGTGGACGACGGACGTGTGGGCGCCGCTGGAAGGTTTTATGGCGAACGTTGCGCTGCGGTATCGTTGGAAGTAGACGCACGAACAGGGTCTTTCCGGTCGCAGTGGACGCCGGGATTTGCGCCGACGGTTCGTTTCTCTTCGTGTTCGCACGTGGCTAGGCAGGCGGGTGCACCTTCATGATGGTTTGCGCGACATCGGGATCTACGTTCGCCAAGACGGCCGGGTCTCGGCCGGCGGAATGATAGTTGCGGCAGGCAGAGAGAAGAGCGCGAGCGTCGGAGTACAGGTCGCCGCCATGGATTTGGAGCGCATCGATGATCGCGGTTAAGCGGTCGGGCTCGGTTACGCGCAGGGCCCAGGACTGAGCGATGGAATAGACGAATCGTTCCGCCCATTTCGACGCGGGGTCGCCCTCGTCGAGTTGAGCCAGGACTGCCAACCATTCGTGCGCGGCTGCGATGTCTCCAGCAGAACTTCCGCTGAGCAGCTGTGCCAGTTGGGCTCGCCTCATTGAAGCCCAGTCGGGTGATCGATCAAAGGCGCACGAACTCTCGGCGGCTAACCACGCCTGGACTGCATCGGCGAACCGACCACATCTCGCCAAGTAGTAGGCAAGGTCACCGTTTGCCTGTCCCAGTTCGGGTACATACGCAGCCTTAGTGGCTAGTGCAACGGCGCGAGTCGCGCTCGCCACGGCCTCCTCGTGGCGGCTGAGCTGGCTGAGACTAAAGGCAACGTGGCGTAGCGCCGCTGCCTCCATTGTCACGTCCGTCGTCGTTTCGGCCAGAACAGCAGCGCGAATCCCGGTCGCCAACGCCTGCTCTTTTCGGCCGAGCTCGCCGAGGCTGACGGCGACGTGGTACAGCGCCGTTGCCTGCTCGCGTACGCCTCCCGCCGTGTCGGCCAGAGCGGCGGCGCGAGTCCCGATAGACACGGCCTCCTCGTGGCGGCCGAGCTGGCCAAGGTGGAAGGCAACATCGGACAGCGCTATCGCCTGCTCGATGACGTCCCCCGCCGTTTCGGCTACAGCGGCGGCGCGAGTCCCGGTGGACACCGCCTCCTCGTTGCGGCCGAGCTGACCAAGGCTGAAGGCAAGGAGTCGCAGCGCTTCCGCCTGCTCGACTACATCCCGCGACTTGTCCGCAAGGGCGGCCGAGCGAATCGCGGTCGCGACGGCCTCCTCGTTGCGGCCGAGCTGGCCGAGGTTGAACGCAACCTGCCGCAACGCAGCCGCCTGCATGCGTACAGCACTTGCGCTTTCGGCGAGGGCGGCGGCGCGGATCCCGGTAGACACGGCCTCCTCGTGGCGGCCGAGCTGACCTTGGCTCCAACTCATGCAAATTAGTGCGACCGGAAGCAATTGTGGGTGTCCGGAAGCCAGCGAGAGTCCCTTCTTCGCGGCGGATAGTCCGCCGGCAACGCCATCGGCAGCGTCCAGAGCCGAGCGGACAAGTTCCACGAGCACCAGATCCTCCTGCTGCGTAACGAGACCGACGCTTTGGTTCAGTGCCTTCAAAGCCCCGTCGCCGTCAAAGCTCACGCTGAGCGCCGCAATTTTTTGCAGAACGGACTGGAGCGCGGGCGAAGCATACGGCAGTAACCGCGACGGAATCTGGTACTCGCCGAGGCTCCGCAACATCCACTCGCGCGATCTAGAATTGGTTCCGGCGTCCACGTCATGCAATCGGGCCATAACTCTCGCTTCCTCGTACCGTCCAAGATTCGCGAATTGCTCAATCCGATCACGCTTCTCGTCCCGCGAGTAGTACTGGGCCAGCAGGTCGACCAGGCCTTCCAGTGGACACATGCCCTCGCCGTGGTCGACAACGCGGCGACGGTAGTAATGGGCAAAGATGCGGTCGGCGACCCTGTAAAGAACTGCCGCCGAGTTTGGCGACTTCTCTCCCACGACAATACGTTCGCGAACCAGATCGGCAAACGGTCCCGCAATGGCCGACTGGCTGTTGGCATTGACCCGTCGGGCGAGTTCCGACTGGGTGGCAGGCTCGCCGAAGCGAAGCAACGCGTCGAGCAGCTTTTGCGAGCGGCCCGGCAGCGCATCGATCCGATCCTTGTAATACGGGGTCAGTTCGTCGGTGAGTCTGTCCAGAAGATCGGCGGCGCGCAGCATGTCGTCCTCGAACAGTGCGTCACCGAGCAAAGTGGCGAGCCGCGGTGTGCCACCAATGAACGACGCCACGGCGCGCGCGCGCGCGGCCGACAGCTCGCTCAACGGCGACTTGCCGGCATCGGCCCGCTGCCGGTCGAAGTAGTTCAGGCAGTCATCCTCACTCCACGGAGCGAGCGCCACCTCCTTGAAGGCGTGAAACAGCGGCTCGTCGTAGCTGCGATCGAAGGCACCGCTCGAGGAGGCGGCGACCAACATGATTCGCGTGTCGTGCCGTGTGAGCCAATTGCGGAGGCGCAGCCGTTGTGCCTCGCTCGCGAATGCGCGCTTGAGCAATACGTCGAAGTTCTCGACCAGCGCCACAAGCAGTCCGGATCCGCCAAGCTTGGACGCGGCTGCCTCGTCAAGCGCTTTGACGGCAGCGTCCCAAGCCTCGCCATCGTCTTCGTGCCAGCTCAGCTCGGCGTCCTGCCCGCGACCGCCGGCAAAGGTTCGGGCAATCTCGCGCAGCAGCGTTTCGGGCTCCTTCACGTGCGGCATTTCCTCCGGCATGAGCACAACCGCCAACTCGCGATCGCTCGATCGGGGAACGCGGCCGCATTCCAGCTCCACATGCCGCATCAGAAAGCTCTTGCCAAAGCCGCGTGGAGCCGAAACGATGATGTGTTGCATCGTTTTGCCCTCGAGGTTCTCGCGGATGGTGCCGATGATTTCCTGCAGTTCGACGGTTCTTCCCGTCGCCACGGCGCGCAGTCGCGATTCCGGCAGCTCGTGCGGATTGAACGCTGAAAGCAGCGTCATCCTATCGACCCCAGGCACGCGCGCGCACCCAGACCGGAACAAGCCTCGACGCGACGCTGATCACGCCGGCTCTGGTGTCGACCTCAATGAAGTCGTCGTCCTTCAAGTACTCGAGCAAATCGTCACGAAGGTCGAGCCATCCCTTTGCCTGGAGCGCCTTGTCAATGGCTGTAAAACTCATCGGTGCATCTTCGGCCGAGGCGAGCTTAAGGATCATCCGGGCAGCCGATTCCTGTTCGCCGTATCGCGCCAGGCGCGTGCGGAACTGCGAATAGAAGTTCTCATCGAGCTGGTCCCGGACGCCGACCCTCATGATCGTGGCGATCTCTTCGGGCCGCCGTGCTCCGGACCTTTTTACCGCGTCAAACCCGAATTGCAGGAAAATGGGCCACCGCTCAGCTGACTCTGCGACGATGGCTGCCGACAGGCCACGATTCCAATCGCGAACCCCGGATGACTCGGCCAGCTTATCGACAAATGCGATGGCCGTTTCGAGATCCAGCGGCGGTATCGGCACAACTGCGAGATCGCTAATGTTGTCGCGGATGTTGACCTTGTGGTCCCGCTCCAATGCACCGAAACCGAGCGAACCGGCGAACAGCATTCGTACGTCACATTCGAACCGCCACGACCGCAGAGTGGCAAGAAACTGCTCGATATCGATCGGGCGGTAGCCGCTGTTCAGCATCGAGCGCGCCATGATCGGCAGTTCATCGAGGATGAGCACAACCGGAGCGGAAGCCTTGAGCAATGCCTCAATTTCGCCCGACCACGCCGCGTGATGGTTGAACTCGTTTACGAAACCCTCCGTCTTCGCTCCGAAATTCTCCGAAGTTCGATCGATCAACCAGGACACGAGTTTGTTGCCCAAAAGGCTCTTCCGGAGGTCGCTCGCCTTCCCGTCTTTCGGAAGCGCCTCGACGATGTCGGCCATCAGGGGGCGAAACTGAGTGTGCTTCTGGGTATCGACATGAATGACGGTCAGTCCGCTGGTGCGTAGCGTCGCCTCCAAGTCGCGCAGGACCGACGACTTACCGATGCGCCGCAAGCCAAACATCTTGATGTTGGCCGTGCCATGCGTGAGGTACTCGACGATCGGTTCGGTGACGTCCGGCCGCTTCCAGAAATCGTCGCCGCTGACGGGCTGACCGATGATGTTCCGCATAACCCACCGCGATAATCCGTTTAGAAAGATATCCGTTGCCTCGGATACATGACAAGTAAGCGCGAATCGGTCCGATTGGCAAGTATCCGCCGGTCTGATAATCGATTCTGCAGATACGAGAGCGCAAAGCCCACTCTTTGACCTTCCCGCACCGCGCCGCTCGCCCCACCGCCGGAGAGTTTCGGGCAGACGCGTGACTCGCACCAGCGGCGTCTATTCGAGTCTTGGGCGACGAGGACTCGTACCTGGCCAAGAAGCGTCATTGCGAGGTTAACGTAGATTGACATGTAGAACTGTGTCTACACACTGAGGCCGACTATGCACGCAGACGTGACGACGTACAACGCCGCGCAAACACCGGACGACCGGGCGACCTGCGACCTGCTGGCCCTTGAAATCGATCGCGGCTTACCAGACGCGGAAAACAAGATCTGGCACGCACATCCTGTATGGTTTCTGGATGGCAATCCGATTGTCGGCTACAGCAAACTCAAACACTGTGTGCGGCTGTTGTTCTGGAGTGGACGGTCGTTTGACGAGTCTGGTCTGACAAACGAGGGAACGTTCAAGGCGGCCGAGGCGCGTTACACGTCGGTCGAGCAGGTGAACGTTGACGACGTGCAGCGATGGCTGGTGAAGGCGCGCGAGATTCAGTGGGACTACAAGAACATTGTGCGTCGCAAGGGCAAGCTGGAACGCCTGAAGTGATGATGGGTGCACAGTCGAGCTATCCGAGATCGAGAAACTCTCGCAGCGCGGCGCGGATCTGGGCCTGTAGCGCCTCGGGAAGCTCTCCAAGGTCTTTCCGAAACAGTATGTTGTCCCAGGCAAGCATCTGGTCAATGAGGACATCACTATCGTGGGCAAGGCCGCACGCGCCAGCGGGCACACGAACGCGGAGCGGGAATGCGTCGCTTGGGACCGTGCGAGTCGTCAGCGGGACGATCACGGTGCTCGGATGTCCTGCCTGTCCGAACTCGCTCGGCTGAATGGCGACGCATGGACGTTGCTTGCCCGGTTTCGTGCCAACGCGAGGTTCCAGGTCCACGACATACACGTGCCATTGTTGCGGCGGACCTTCAATCACGGACTAGTCGACCCGCGCAAGTCGGCTGTGGCTCTGGAAGTCGCGCAGGGCGCGACGGCTTTCGCTGCCGACGAGCCGGACAGCGCGCTCCCATCGCCGTATTCGCTCCGTTCGCTCGGCCGCTCGTTCGAGCATGTCGAGCCCGGCGCGAACGACGTCCACCTTGGTCCGAACGCCGATCCGCTTCTTCAGCGATTCGATGCGCCGGGCATCGTCTTCCTGCAGCATAAGGGGAACGCCCATGATGCCTCTCGTATATAGGTTGGTATCTATTGCTAAATATATCTGTCGAGGCCGCCAGCGTCAAATCGTTCTGTGACTTCGAGCTCGGCGAAGGTGCCGCACCGATGTGGCGCCGATAGCGGTTTGCGACTATCTCCGTGGGCACACCGTTTCGTGCTGCCCTGAATTCTGGAGGACGCTCCACATGCTTGATGTCGCTGGGTTTCGAGGCCGCGCGCCTTATGCGCGATTGGTGGGACATGGCCGAAGACATCGCGCATGATTGATCGTCGCGAGTTCTTATGGCGCGCGGCTGTTGGCGCACCGTTGATCCTTGTTGCTCCCGCCCCACTGCTCGCGAAACCGTTGGATTCCGAACGCTCGGCTCAGCCGTCGCGCCGCGCTGCGGAACTCGTCGCCGATCTGGTGATCATCGGCGGCGGACTTGGTGGCTGTGCCTCAGCGCTCGCCGCCGCGCGCAACGGATTGCGCGTGATCATGACCGAAGAGACGGACTGGATTGGTGGGCAGCTCACGCAGCAAGCAGTGCCACCGGACGAGAACAAGTGGAGCGAGACGTTCGGCAGCACACGAAGTTATCAGGCGTTGCGTCACGGCATTCGCACGTACTACAAGCAGCACTATCCACTCACCGACAAGGCGAAGGCTACGGAGAATCTCAATCCCGGCAATTGCTGGGTGTCGCGGATTGGCTGCGAACCGCGTGTGGCGCTGGCCGTCTTGTACCAAATGCTCGCGCCGTATCTAGGCAACGGGCAGGTGCGCGTGCTGCTTAACCACAAAGCGGTGAGCGCGAACACCACGGGTGATCGGGTGGACGCGGTGCGTGTGGTGGACGTGCATTCGGGCGACGCGGTGGTGTTGCGCGCGCCGTACTTTGCCGATGCAACTGAGCAGGGTGATTTGCTGCCACTCACGCGCACTGAGTATGTGATTGGCGCCGAGCCACG
This sequence comes from Gemmatimonadaceae bacterium, assembly GCA_043718595.1. Taxonomy (GTDB): domain Bacteria; phylum Gemmatimonadota; class Gemmatimonadetes; order Gemmatimonadales; family Gemmatimonadaceae; genus Gemmatimonas. The sequence goes on along the minus strand of JAYSVL010000503.1, from coordinate 16,793 downwards.
CGCGGAGACGGCGGAGCCACATGCAAAGGACAAGGCGCAGCCGGGCAATCTGCAGGGATTCACTTGTTGTTTCGCCGTCGACTATGTGCATGGCGAGGAGCATGTCATCGACCGTCCGCGCGATTACGCGTTCTGGCGCGAGGTGGTGGTGCCATCGGCGTCTGGCGTTCGCAGTCGGCTGCTCAGCTTCGACGATGAAGACTCGAAACGCATCGGATTTGATCCGGTGGTGCGAAAGGGATTCTGGACGTATCGACGCATTGCCGACCGCGATCTGTTCACGCCCGGTGCGTATCGTGGTGATGTGACGATGATCAACTGGGCGCACAACGATTATACATTCGGCGCGATCTGTGATGTGAGTGCAGCAACGGCGGCGCGACACATTGCGCGTGCGAAACAACAGAGTTTGTCGCTACTCTATTGGTTACAGACGGAAGCGCCGCGTCCTGACGGTGGAGCGGGCTGGAAAGGTTTGCGATTGCGTCCAGACATCGTGGGCACCGCGGACGGGCTGGCGAAGTATCCGTACATCCGCGAGGGGCGTCGCATTGGTGCGGAGTTCACGGTGCTTGAGCAGCACGTGGTGACGGAGTTGCGCATGCGTGAGACGGGGCTGCCGACAACGGAGGTGCGGGCGACGCCGTTCGCCGACTCGGTCGGGATTGGGAGCTATCGCATGGACCTGCATCGCACGACGACGGGCGATCACGGTGCGTATGGAAGCACGCTGCCGTTCCAGATTCCGCTTGGTGCCCTGCTGCCGCGTCGTGTGGAGAATCTGTTGCCGGCGTGCAAGAACATTGGTGTCACACATCTCACCAACGGCTGCTATCGGTTGCATCCGGTGGAGTGGAACGTTGGCGAGTCAGTAGGAGCGCTGGTGGCGTTCTGTTCTGCACGGCGCGTGTCGCCGCGTGTGGTGCGCAACTCGGCGGAGTTGCTGCGCGATTTTCAGGCGCTGTTGCGCAAGGACGGTGTGCCGTTGGAGTGGCCGAAAGAGGCGGGGCCGATTTAGGCAGTTGAGCCGTGAGCCGACTACTGATCTTTTGAGGTTCTCTCTGTGTCGGGAGGTGCTACGCTGCGTTCCTCGCAGCCTATCGGGAAGCTTGCAGCACGGACCAATTCATGGAATGAGCGTCGCTGCAACGAGACGCGTCCGCCGGGAGCACCGCGATCGTGACGGAGACCTTGTGCACGTCGCGACCAAGATAGATGATTGACGCAACAGCAAGAGCTGATGACATGGGCTGGTCTCCGAAGATGTGCGACAGGAACAACGTCGCAGGCGGCTCTGGTGACGCTGCGGGCACGGGAGGAACTAACCCACGCGAAACGCGGGGCCAGCCCAGTCATAACTTCTAGGCGGACGCGCGCCCCGAACTACGATGCGCAAGCAGTACTTCTTCCGAGACTCACCGCGCGGCCCGCTTGCATGGGATGTTCATCGACTCGTCGAACTGAGCGCGGATCTGCCTCGCCGGTGGGTTTCTCTCGAGCAGCTGCGTGAGCTTGATGCGCCGTTCGTGGGGGATGAGGACGTTCTGACCTGGCGGGACCTCGTCTTCCACGTGAGGCTCATGGACGACGCGGATCTTGCGTTTCCGATCATCCTTGCGGCCGATGGCACGGTCATGGATGGAATGCACCGCGTCGCGAAGGCTCTGCGTCTTGGGCGCAGCGAGATCGAGGCCGTGCAGTTCGAGAGTGATCCGTCGCCGGACCACGTCGGCCTCGGCCCGGAGGCCCTCCCCTACTGAGGCGCCGTCTAACTCTAACAGGGGGTTGCAGTTAACAGCCGAGCTATCGTGTGCTCGCTACCCTCGCGCTATTTGATTCGGCTCAACTGAACCCTTCGTTGAGGTTGTCGAATTTCATGGCGGGTACGGCTGGCGCGACCTGCGTATCCTTGTTGAGCGGAGCGGCCATGGTTGAAGTCCACGCCTACCATCCCGAATGGCCACAGACGTTTGAACGCATTCGCGCATACGTGTGGCCCGCCGTTCAACATGCGGCGATGCGCATCGAGCACGTGGGCAGCACAGCGGTGCCGGGACTGTGCGCCAAGCCCGTGATCGACGCGTGCATCGTGGTGGCATCGCGTCGCGACATTCCGTACATCGTGAAAGCGCTGACCAAGGTTGGATACACGCACCGTGGCGATCTGGGAGTGCCCGAGCGCGATGCATTCGCGCAACCAGCCGAGCTTCCCAGGCACCATCTGTACGCTAGCCCGCGGCACAGTCTCAGTCTGAAGAATAACCTGGGTGTGCGCGATTACCTTCGGGCGCACCCGGAGGAGGCCCGCGCGTACGGCGACCTGAAGCAGACACTCGCCGCACAATTCCCCGATGACATCGACAGCTACATCGCTGGCAAAACAACATTCATCCTCGGCATTCTCAAGCAGATCGGCCTCACCGATGAAGAGCTCGCAACAATCAGAGGCATTAACCGACCTGTGAGTATTTCGCGGACGACGGTGTCGTGAACTGCGCGTATGTGATGGTCAGTCGCCATCAGAAGCCTGACGTACATCACCTCGATCAACGGAAGCGAACCTTCGGCGCGTAACACTGTCACGTACACGTCCCAGTCAATCACATCAACTGCACTGGTCATCCTTGTCGTCAACACCAAGGCATGGCTGCTGCTCTGCCATCAAGGTTCGGCAAGCGCGGCGAGTATCGCCCCACCGCGCCCACACTGGTTAGCAAATGCCAGCGACACCATGGACGCAGGACGGTGTAGTCCGGCACGCTGGTGATGCTGTCGCGCGTGACCGAGAGAAGAGCCAAACACCCTGGCAGAAGCACATCTACTATGACTGTTCCTGTTCGCACGCTTGTCCCACTTCGCGCCGCCATCATCGCCGACGTTCCGGTGTTGATCGGCGCACCACCAATCGCGGATGCGCCGCTGCCCACCGTGCTCTGGTTCCACGGATTTCGCGCCGACGCACTCGCTCATGCGGCAGAACTTGAACGATGCGCACACTCCGGCTTTCTTGCGGTCGGTGTGGATGTCGTTGGCCACGGCGCGCGACACGACGCGTCGATCACCCCTCGACTGGCAACAACACCGGGCGGTGCCATGGCGATCATGCTGCCGCGTGTCGACGAGAGCATTGCCGAATTGCCTGCGCTCATCGCTGCTCTGGTGATGTCGCACCACGCAGATCCCGAGCGCGTCTCCGCCGTAGGAATCTCCATGGGCGCGTTCCTCGTCTACCGGGCCATCGCGGCTGGCGTGCCGCTGCGCGCGGCGGTCGCGATACTCGGCTCACCCCATCATCCCGGTACTGGCAGTCCACACGAAGCGATTGAACAATTCGGTGATACCGCGTTGCTGAGCATTACCGCCGAGCACGACGTGAGTGTTCCACCCGCACCAGCGCGAGTGTTTCACGATGCGCTGCTTGCGCGGTGCGCGAGTCCCGATCGCCATCGACATCGCTCATTGACCGGCGCAGGACACCTGACCTCGGGTGGGGAGTGGACGGTCGCCATGCAATGGACGATGGACTGGCTCGAGCACCACGCGCGATAGACGCGATGCGAGTTGTGCAGCAACTGTCGGGGCCGACGTAGTGCATCGATTTGATGGGACGCGCGTGATGGCGACACGCGGCGGTGTTTGCCCGTTGGTAGTTTTCGGATGTGCCCACCTCTCACGTGTTTGCGCCGCCAGCCGCCACACCGTCCCCGTCGCAGGAACTTGCGATAGAGGCCGAGCCACGCGCCCTGCTCGTGCTCGCGGGCCCGGGTGCGGGCAAGACGTTCTGTCTCACCGAGCGAATTCGTTATCTCATCGAGCGTCATCACATCGATCCGGCGCGGATCTGCGCGTTCACCTTTACCAACAAAGCCGCTGGCGAAATCGCGCAGCGATTGAGTGGGCGTCTTGGGCCCGCCGCCGCGCACATTACCCGCGGTACGCTGCACGCCTTTTGCGCCGACATCTTGCGCGTGCACGGCACCCATGTGCAGCTAGAACAGGGGTTTGGTATTGCGGACGAGGAGTATCAACTCAGTGCGCTGCGCCGCATTGAAGGACCACGTCGCTGGCATCGCAACACGCTGACACGCTTTTCGGCGTACCGGTTTCGCGGCGACGTGCTGATGGCCAACGACATGGATTTGTTTGTCGAGTACGAACGCTTTTTGCGCGATCGCAACTTGGTCGACTTCGATGGGCTCGTCATCAAGGCAGCGGAGTTGCTTGAAAACACTACCGTGGCCGCGACCATCCGCGCGCGCTGGGATGTAGTGCTTGTCGATGAGTTTCAGGATCTCAACCCAGTGCAGTATCGCGTCGTGCGCGCACTCGCTCGCGATCACCGTCATGTGTTTGCAGTAGGTGACGACGATCAGTCCATCTACTCGTGGGCGGGAGCGGATCCCGCCGTCTTTCGTACCTTCGTCAATGACTTTGGGCTCACGTCACGCGTGCAGCTGGAAGAGAATCGTCGCTGCCCGCACGATGTGTTCGCTGTCGCACGTCGTCTCGTTACGGTTAACACGCCAATCTTTGACGATCGGGTACCCGCGCGCGCCGATCGTGCGTCTGTATTTCCTGTGCAGGCGTTGCGTTTTGAGACCGACGACGACGAAGCCGACTGGATAGTCCACGACATCCGATCAGATCGGGCACAGTATGGACACGCGTGGGGTGACGTCGCGCTGCTGTACCGCACCCATGCAATTGGTGATCGCCTTGAGTCCGCGTGTCTCAACGCCGGCATCCCGTGTCGCTTGGCACAAGGGCGCGCGCTGGCCGACGATAAGGTGGTGCGCTACGTGATTGCCGCCGTGCGCGTGATTGCGGCACCGCACGATGACGTGTTTCGGAACGGGTTCTTTCAGGAATTGTTGCCACGCGCCCTGTTCGATGAATCACTCGCCAAAGCGGAAGAGCGCAATGTCACACTCGGCCGACAGCTCACTCACATGTCGTCGCAGCTGCCGCGTGCCGACGAAAGCGCGCGACAGATACGGCGCGCACTGGCCGACTTTCGCAACCTGCAAGCGATTGGCCTGCAACAACAGTCACTCACCACGCTGGTGCAAGACTTGTTGTCGCGCAAAGTTGGCGTGACCCGCTCCATCCTCGACGACCATCACGACGAGATTACCGACCCCGGCACGCTGCCCGACGTGGTGGCGCTTTCCGCACAACTCCGTCGCGCACGCAGTAATCGCGTTGACTTCTGGATTCCGCCACTCGGCGGCGCCGAAGTGTCACTCGTGGGCATGTTGCGCGACGTAGGCATGCAGGCCGTGCGTGGCAGCGAGCCCAAGAGCGCTGGTGTCATGCGACTTGATCCGACGCGTATCACATCCGTCGATGTGCCGCTCGCCGTGTTCAAAGCCGCGCAATTGTTGGAGATGAACACGTCGACGAGCGCCTTCTCAAGCTTTACCGCCATCGATCTGGAGACCACCGACAACGATGTGCAGACGGCGCAGATTGTGGAGATTGCCGCTGTGCGTGTGCGCGACGGTGTCGTCGTCGAGACATTTGTTCGTCTGGTGAGACCGCGTGTGGCCATTGCGCCCGATGCCATCAAGACACATGGCATCAGTGAGGCCGAACTCGCCGACAAGCCGTACTTCGAAGAGATCTGGCCGGCGTTCCGCGAGTTTCTGGGCACTGATGTTGTCGTCGCGCATAACGGTTATGATTTCGACTTTCCCATTCTCAGTCGCATGGTGAAAGAACAGGGCAAGCGTTTCGGCCTGACTACCTTTGACACGCTGCCATTGGCGCGCGATCTCTTTCCCACCAGTCGCAAGCTGGTCGATCTTGCTCGTCATTTTGGTGTGCCCACTGGTCAGTCTCACCGCGCACTCGATGATACCATTGCCCTCGCGCACGTTACGCTCGCGCTGGGGCGCGTAAAGCTGGAGCGCGCGCGCAAAACTGCACTCACGGAACAGCTCGGCCATCTTGGCGTTGCCTTGGCGTGTCGTGAGAAGGACACGCTCACGCCAGAAGGTCGACTTTTTCTCAAGTTGACGCCTGGGTGGTCGCTCGGTCGATACAGCGGTGCGCTCGAGTGGTATGAGAGCGAGCGCGGTGACGACGCGCCAACGCGCGAGTACGTGATCAAGAACCTCGGCGGCGACAAGGCAATGGAACGCATACGTGCAAGTAAGTCGGCGGACGATCGATATCCACAGGCGATGCTGCGTTTGCGTCGACTTATCGCCGAGCTGCCTGAAGGACCATTGGCCGAGCAAGTGACGACGTTCCTCGAGCGCGTCGTGTTGTCGCAGTGGCACGGTGTGGAGAGTGAGCGTCAACGTGTGAACCTGCTCACCCTGCATTCCACCAAAGGACTGGAGTTCTTACGCGTGTACGTGGTGGGCGTTGAGGATGAGCAGCTTCCCGGTGGATCGCCGTCGAAAGGCCCGACGACGCACGAGATTGAGGAGGGGCGGCGCTTGCTGTACGTTGGCATGACGCGCACGATCGACCGACTGGTGCTCACCACGGTGGCCACGCGTGGCGGCAAATCCGTCAGCGGTCATCGCTTCCTCGACGAAATGTTACTCACACCACACGCATCATCATGACCGACAACCTGTGGACCGTGCCCGTTGGCGCCGACACCGTGAGCGCTGTGTATACACCGGCTGATGCACACGATGCGCCGGTGTTTGTCTGTGCACACGGGGCGGGTGGCAGTCTGTCGGACCGCGGTGTGCTCGCGACGGCGCGCGCCATGCACGATGCGGGATTGGCCGTTGTGCGATTCAACTTTCTCTACACGGAGAAGAAGTCCGGGCGTCCCGATCCGATGCCGCGATTGATGGAGACCACGGCGGCGGTCGTCGCGCATGTGCGCACTGCGCTCTCGCCAACGCGACTATTAATTGGCGGGCGCTCGATGGGAGGTCGTGCGGCGTCGATGCTGGCGGCTGAGGCGCACGAGGCGGATGGACTGCTGCTGTTCGCCTATCCGCTGCACCCTGCCGGTCAACCGGAGAAACTGCGTGACGCGCACTTGCCGCAGATTCGCATGCCGACGCTCTGCTTCAACGGCACACGCGATGCGTTGTGCACGCCGACGCTAATGGAGCGCGCGCTCACCACCGTGACGGCTCCGTGGACGATGCACTGGGTGCAAGGCGCCGACCACAGTTTTCATGTCCTTAAGTCCACCGGTCGCACCGATGCGATGGTGATGCAGGAGATGGGTGACGCCACTGGCAAGTGGATTACGACACTGGGGTAAGCCGTGTGCTCCGCTCAAGAACTTTCGCGTCGCCAAAGTGTTCGGCGACTGCGGCAAACCGCGGTGTAGGCCCACGCCACTGTAGTTCGTCTACATTGTCAAACAACGGCGCATCGGTACGCAACGTCGCCAGTTGTTTGAACAACAGCGCATTGGCCTGGTTCGCGCCGAGCACGTCCGGCGGAAACTGTTCGATGGGGCCGTGTCGCATGAGCAAACGCGCGGCCGTTTTTGCACCAATGCCTGCGATGCCGGGATACCCGTCGGCGGCGTCACCAACCAACGCGAGATAGTCGGCGATGAGCGCTGGCGGCACTCCGAACTTCTCAATCACCGCCGCTTCGTTGCGCACGTTGCCACTCTTACGGTCCACCTGCACCACACGATCTCCGCGCACACACTGCGCCAGATCTTTGTCTGGCGTCCAGATGCTCACCTTCTCCACCCGATCGTCGAGTGCGGCGAGATGCGCAGCCGACGCGAGCGCGTCGTCGGCCTCGAGCTCCACCATCGGCCACACCGCCACGCCCATTGCAGCGAGCGCGTCTTCTAACGGATGCAATTGCGCCCAGAGCGCGGGGTCGATGCCATCGCCTGTTTTGTAGCCGGGCCACATATCGTTGCGAAAGGATTCGATCACGTGGTCGGTGGCGACCGCGATAAATGCCGCCCCGCCCTCGATCATCTGGAGCACCGTGTTCAGTACGCCGAGTGCCGCGCCGAATTGGGCATCGTCACCGTTGTTGAAGCGCCGGAGGCCGTAGAAATGGCGGTACAGTTCGTAGGTGCCGTCGACAAGATGGACGATCATCCGGGAAGCTTATCGCCGGGTGGCTGCAAGCACACCTCTGTGCGGGGCCGGTTGCCTTTGCGCCGTTCCCCAGCGGATGGCGGTAGTCTCGCGTAAACTGTTGTTACCATGATCTCTGCCATTGTCGTTGCACTTATCCAGACCGCTACCACGTTGCAGAGCGGCGCTCCGTCCGAATCGCCGCCGGTGGTCGCCGCCGATCGCGTCCACGCAGGTCGCGACGGGCAGCTTGACGTGCGGCTACCGCGACTGTCGACGTCCATTGTGGTCGACGGCAGTCTGACGGAATCGTCGTGGCGTGAGGCGAGTCTGCTGACAAAGTTTTCTACGTACAACCCGGTGGACGGGCGACCAGCGCAAGATTCGATTCAGGTGCGCATGTTCTATGCCGAAGATGCACTGTACGTTGGTGTGCGCGCGTGGGCGCCTGCGGGGACGGTGCGTGCGACGTTGGCCGAACGTGATCGCATTCAGAACGATGACTGGATCGCGTTACATCTTGACACGTTCAATGATCAGCGACGCGCGTTCGTCTTTGCCGTCAATCCGTTGGGTGTGCAGGCCGACGGCATGCGGAGTGAACAGTCGGCTGGCCCCGGTGTGTCACGCGCGTCCATGCAGGCAGTCGACCTGTCGCAGAACTTCTTGTGGCAATCGGCCGGACACCGTCTCGACGACGGCTTCGAAATTGAACTGCGGATCCCGTTTAAGTCGATTCGTTTCCAGATGGGCGCGGCGCAAGACTGGGGGCTGCAGGTTGTCCGACAGACGCAGCGCTCGGGCTACCAGGATACCTGGACGCCGGTTTCGCGCGCGCAACAGAGTTTTTCGGCACAACAAGGACATCTGCGCGGCATGAGTGGCATGAAGCGTGGCCTCGTGCTCGATCTCACACCAACGTCAATCGCCACCACAACGGGCACGCCGAAAGCGAACGGTTGGGCATACGGCACGCGCAACGAGGTGAGTGGCGATGTGCGATGGGGACTCAGTCCCAACCTCACACTCAACGCAACGGCCAACCCTGATTTCAGTCAGGTCGAGACGGATGTTGGACAGATTCCCGGTGATGTGCGATTTGCGCTCTTCTATCCCGAGTTGCGGCCCTTCTTTGTTGAGGGGAGCGAACAGTTTGACGCGCCGAATCGCCTCGTGAATACCCGATCGATCATTCAACCGGTCGGCGCACTGAAACTTACTGGCAAACTGCCGCGAACTGATCTCGGATTCATGAGCGCCATCGATGCGGCCAGCAGCAGTCGCGATGGGCGGTCGAATCCTGTCTTCAATACGGTGCGACTGCGCCGCGACGTTGGCGCGCAGAGCACAGCGGGTTTGGTGTATACCGATCGCATGGAACGTGGACGGTCCAATCGTGTCGCTGGACTCGATGCGCGCTTGCAATTCGCCAATTTCTACAGCGCCGAGTTCAGGCTCGCCGGAACCATCACACGCGACAGCACGACGCGAACTGGTGGACTGTGGGAGGCGAATCACGGCCGCAGTGGGCGAGCGTACGGCTATCGGTATGCCATTCAGGGATTTTCTCCGGGGTTTGAAACCCAGTCCGGTTTTGTCAATCGCGTCGACTTCGTCAAGCTGCAGATGAATCAGCGCCTGACACGTTTCGGCAAGCGCGGTGGTTGGTGGGATCAACGACAACATTTTGTGTCGGGATCCACCTTGTGGACGTACGATGATTTTGCCTATCGACGTGCACCACTTGAGCATGCGTTCTCGATCGACAATTCGCTGCTAATTCGCGGCGGGTGGCGCGTGAGCATCATGCCAGAGATGCAGTCGACGCGCTTTGATCCGCGCCGTTACGTCGGGCGCTACTCGGTCGCCGCGAACCCGCGTGACACTGTCGCCTTCACGCCGAGTGATGCGCAGGTCACGACGGGTGTGACGTTATCGGTGAATACACCTCAGTGGCGTCGGCTCGGCGCTACCGTCACCGCCAGAGGTGGAACAGAGCCAGAGTTCTTTGAGACGGCGACCGTCAATCGCCGTGATCTCGAGGCCAGCGTCGATTTGCGACCGACACCGCGCGTACGCGTGGGCACGTTGCTTCGCTATCAACGTTTTGAACGACGACGCGATGGCTCCTTGTTTAGCGCACAGCTCGTGCCACGACTGCGTCTGGAATATCAGTTCTCTCGCGCGCTCTTCTTGCGTTTTGTGGGGCAGGTGGAGTCGCGCGAGCGCGACGCGCTGCGTGACCCGCGCACCAACACGCCACTGTTCACGCGCACTAGCACCGGCGCATACAGCACCATCGCGGCACGACGCTCACTTCTTGGTCGCGCTGACTGGCTGTTCTCCTATCTGCCCAGCCCGGGCACGGTCGTCTACCTCGGCTATGGCACGGCGCTTGACGCGACGGATACGTTCCGCCCCAGTAGTGCTGAACGCACGAGTGATGGGGCGTTTGTCAAGGCGAGTTATCTCTGGCGCGTGCGCTCTCGCAGCAAGTAGCGGCGTTTAAGTTTCAACGCATGCACTCAAATCGCACATTGTCGAAGTCGGACTTTCTGCTGGCGCGCGACTGTGAAATGAAGTTGCATTGGCGCGAACATGGATTTCCTGACACACGCGCCAGCAATCAGTATCTCCGGTTGCTGGCGGATGGCGGGTTTATGGTGGAAGCGTTGGCTCGCGCGATGTTTCCCGGTGGGTTGCACGTCGCGTCCGGAAGCACGACGCGCGACGTTGAGCACACGCGCGAACTTCTGCGCGCAGCTAGCACGACGCTGTTTGAAGCGACGTTTGTGGCCGGGCGGCGACTGGTGCGCACCGACATCATCGAGAAGCGTGGCAACGTGGTGCGGTTGATTGAAGTGAAGGCCAAGTCGTTTGATGGAGCGGCACACGCAGAGAGCCTTGCTACCGGTGGACCGGGTGAGTTTCGCGCGGCGAAAAAGGGCCGTCCAATCATGGCCGATTGGTTGCCGAAATTTGAGGAACTGTCGTACCAAACACTCGTGCTCGAGCGCGCACTGCCCGGCGTAACCGTACTCCCGTTTCTCCTGATGGTTGATAAGAGCAAACGGTCGGCCCTCGATAACGTGCCATCGTTGTTCTCTCTCACGCGCCGTGATGCACACGGCACGCAAGGTGACGTCATCGCTGTCGACTTCCTCGGCTCTGCTGAGGATCTAGCGCAGCTCGACCTGTTGACGCTCGTAGACGCGACTGAAGAAGTGGCGATGCTGCGTGCGCAGGTGGACGCAGCGGCGGCGCACTATGAAACGCTGCTCGATGTGCCGCGAGACGTGCTGGTGCCACCACTCGATGCGCAGTGTGCGGGTTGCGAGTTTCGCACCGATCCCGTCGCCGAAAGTGGGTTTGGGCAGTGCTGGGGTGCGCTCGCGACGGTCGCTCCGCATGTGCTTGGGCTATTCAAGGTGAGCACCGTCAAAGAGTCGGACGGCACATCACTCGTCACGTCGCTCGCTCGTGACGGCAAGGCCTCACTGTTTGATATCCCCGAAGACCGACTCGTCAAGAAGGATGGCACAGTCGGCGCGCAAGCCGAGCGACAGTTGCGGCAGATCAGTCACACACGGAGCGGTGCGGTGTGGGTAAGCGATGCGCTGGGTGGCAAACTGGCACCGCTCACCTATCCCATGCACTTCATCGACTTCGAAGTGTCGCGTCTAGCGCTGCCCTATCACGCAAAGATGCGACCGTACGGGCAGGTCATGTTTCAGTGGAGTTGTCATACTGTGGATGCACCGGGCGCCACACCGCGCCACACCGAATGGCTCAACAGCGAACACTTCTGGCCGAACGTAAGCTTTGCGCGAACGCTACGCGATGTGATTGGCGATGACGACAGGGTCTTGGCGTGGTCACCGTTTGAGCAGGGACGCCTCAAAGAGCTCGCGACTGAGCACCCCCAATTCATGCCGCGCGATCCGGATCTTGAAGCGTGGGTCGCGCACTTGACCAAGAACCGCGTGTTCGATCTGCATCTCTGTGCCGTCAACGATTTCTATCATCCTGGCATGGGCGGACGGACGTCCATCAAGGTGGTGCTTGACGCGATGTGGAAGTCAGACGCCGCAATGCGCGAGCAATATGCAGCGTGGACGGGCACCGTGGTATCGGCGCACGAAGATCCGTATCACGCGTTGCCTGCACTCGAGATTGCAGGCGTGACGCAGGACGTGCGCGAGGGCACCGGCGCGATGCGCGCGTATGAGGCGATGATGTATGGCGTGGAGCGATCGGATACGGAGGCGATCGCCAAGTGGCGAGAACTCTTGCTGCAGTATTGCAAGCTCGACACGCTGAGCATGGTGTTGGTATTCGAGTACTGGCGGCGGCTCGGCATCGCCCGCGGCGGTCGCCTATGACTGGCGAACGCGTGCACTGTGCTGCACACTTGAGTCTCACCGCCAACGCCAGCGAGTCGAGTCATGGCCAACGATGTACTGCGCCGAATAGCCAACGGACGAACGGACTTGGTGTTCGAGCATGTTGCTGCGGGACATGCGGCAACGTCGCGCGACAGCGAGGGCGAGCGACTGATCGAGCGATGCGCATATCACGGCGATGTCAGTGCCATGCGTTTTCTGCTGGCGAACGGCGAGTCGTTTGCGTCACTCGGCGACAACCTGAATCTCAACGGGGCCGCGTTTCATGGACACTGGCGATTGTGCGAGTTTCTTATCGAGCATGGGGCGAACGTCAACGTTCCGCTCGCTGACACGGGTGAGACACCGCTGCACGCGGCGTTGTGTACGAACAATCGCACGGCGCATGATCTGGTGTTGCGCGTGTTGCTGAGTCATGGTGCCGATCCCAATGCCCGAACGACGCCCGGCGTGGAGACCGGCGGTTTTATGCGCGACTGCCGAACCAAGGGAGAAACGCCGTTGCATCGTGCGGCCGCGTTTGGCCGTGAGGAGACGATTCAGTTGCTGCTTAACGCGCGCGCCGATGTCGAGGCCAAGGATGCGCACGGCGACACGCCACTGAGTTGGGGCAGTTGGTATGCACGCCCGGATTCTGTGTTGCGCTTGCTGTGTTATGGTCCGTACAACATCCGTCCGCATCGCCGGTCGATGTTCGCGTATTTGCTTGGCGAGCCGGGCCAGTGAATCGCCCACTCTCCAAGTATCGCCGCCAGTTCATGTCGCAACACAAGTGCACGCGATTCGTTCTGCTGACGGTGACAGCGGCTTACTGGGGCAGTCGCGGGCTGTTCACTCACGCCGCCCATCGATCACGAGCAGAAGGGCACCGACCCAACGGGCTGGCGAATGTCAGGCGTCGGAAAGAGCGAGTTTAGCAAATCGGGAGACAAGGTGTTCTGCACGAGGGACGTCCGACGCTGCGTTTATCGCCGGTCGCGGACTCGTCCTTCGGGTATGGCACGTGGATGAACGTGCTCTTTGCCTCCCCATATCGTGGCAGGCGAATTCACGTCGTTGGCTACACGCGGGTCGCCGGGGCACCTCGTCGTGCAGTTTTTTTGGGCGCGTGTGCAAGGACCCGATTCGCCCGGCAACGGCTACGGGCTTGCGGGCGAGTTCATCACTGTGGCGACGAACGGTGACTGGCAGCGCCACGAGATTGTGCTGGACGTACCGACTAGCGGCGGAACGATCGAGTACGGAGTTGGCCTCGCTGGCGCTGGCACGCTGTGGCTGGACAAGCCCTCAATCGAAGTGCTCGATCGCGATATCACACTCGCGCCCACCCGCGTGGTTCGTTGAATGTCGGACTGCGGCGACCGGCGTGCGACCCTTGTGACAGCATCACAGTAGCCTAGTTCGTTGCGGTAGTTGCCTCCGACTAAGTATGTAGTAGATAGTTTCTAGTAGTAGGGATGGGGCAGTTGTCAAGATTGGGGCTTGTCTTATGTGTCACTAGAGGCTAAAATGTACAGATAATTGTACGTTTCACACAAAGAGGTCGCCATGCGCACGAAAGACATTCAGCCGCTGACCGAGCACCGCGCGCATCTGGCGGAGAATTTCCAGCGCGTCCGCGAAACCGGGCGTCCGCTCTTTATCACGGCCAATGGCCGCACAGCAGCGGTTGTGCTAAGCCCAGATAGCTATGACGCCCTTGCTGCACTTGCGGAGAAGGCGGAGCTGGCCGAGAACCTAACCCTCATACGTCAGGGCCGGGACGATTTCGCGGCTGGTCGCGTTCATGATGCCCGCGCGAGCATCCGGCAACTGGCCAGCCAGCACGGCATTGACCTGAACGAATGACGTATCGCGTTTTAGTTGCCGAGCGGTTCCGTGTACAGCTCGAGGCACAACTCAGCTACTTCGAAAGGGAGTTCGTGCCCATCGCGCGCATTGCGAAGTGGCTCAATGACCTGCTCGCGCTGATGGATAGTCTGGAGGATTTGCCGCTGCGTTTCCCGGTTGCACAAACCGAGAGCCAGATTGAAGGCATCCAGCTTCGACGCGTAGTGTTTGGAGACTATTTGATTTTCTATCGCGTCGACGAAGATAGTGCAGAAGTGCAGGTCTATGGTTTTCGGCATGGTGCTCGGCTGCCATAGTCGTGACGCGCGGCATGGCGGGCAACAGGCGCCCGAATTTCGTTAATGACGCTCCACGCGACGCTCCCGCGCCCGAATCCATTCCCCCACTTCACGCCGAGCCTTCGAAATCACCACCATCGCCTCCGCGTCGTCCGCATACTCATGCACCATGCGGTCCAACTCCAGGCGCCATGCGCGCAACTCAAACAACGGCGAGTACGCACTCACCGTCGGCTCAATCACCGGTTCCATCTGCGCTCACTCGGCCACGTGTCAGATATCGTATACCCCAGCGGCCACGGATCATCGGCGTCAAGCGTGAGTGTGCTCGTTCCCGTCACCCACGCGCGACCCGTGATACTCGGGATGATCGCCGGCCTGTCGCCCACCAGCGCTTCGCCCTCAATACGACCAATAAACCGGCTTTCAATGATCGAGCGTCCAATGAAAGTCTCACCAACACGTAGTGCACCGGTCGCGTGCAACAGTGCCATCAGCGCCGAACATCCGGTCCCAGTCGGCGAACGATCAATTTTGCCGGGCTTGATGACGCACGCATTGCGACTCGATACGCAACCGTCAACACGTTCCAGTGGTCCGGTCACAAAGCAAAACGAAAAGTGATTCCACCCCGGCAGCGTCGGATGCGCGAACCCCAACTGTGCGTTCGCCGCTGCCACAATGCGTCGTCCAACGCCCGCAATGTCACGTGCCTCGTCTGGCGTAATCGCAAACCCAAGCGTTTGTGCCGACACCATGACAAAACTGTCACCACCGAATGCAGTATCCACGGTGATTGTGCCAAGTCCCTCAACCTCGAGTGACACACCCAGTCGATCGACAAACGACGGCACATTGCGTAGCGTGATTGCTTCGGCCTTGGCGTTCCGGCAGCGCGCGCGCACCTCGACGATGCCAGCCGGTGCCTCTAGGACAAGATGGGTTTCCGGCTCCTGCATCGGCACGATGCCGGTATTGAGCAGCACCGTCGCAACACAGATGCAATTGGAGCCAGACATGGGCGGTGTGTCTTCCGGCTCCATGATGATGAACCCCATCTGCGCCCGCGGATGTTTGGGCGGCACCAACAGGTTCACATGACGGAACACACCACCGCGCGGCTCGCGCAACACAAACGCACGTAACGCACCGTCGCTGGCGATGAATCGTGATTGCTCCCAGATGGTGTTGCCCGGCGGTGGCGCGACACCACCCACAATCACATCACCAACTTCGCCTTCCGCGTGACAACCGACGATCTCCACCTTCATCGTGCGGGCACACGCGCGCGAAGTGGCTTTGGGGTGTATGCGGGCAGAAAACGACAACCCGTTTGTGGTGCGAACGCTACCTCAATCTGCATGCACTCCGCGGCGATACCAGCAGACGTTGGTTTCTCGCCACGCTCCACCCACGCGAGCAGGGCGCGCATCGCCGTTACGTACTGCGCGTCGCTAAGGTAACTGTGTTCGCTATCGTCGGTAAACAGTTGCACAAGACGTTCGGCGCTGCCGCCGCGACGCATCGTCTCCAGAAACGCCGACTCCAGTTCGACGAATGCCGTAGGATCATTGACCGCATGCATCGTCATCACGGGCACGGCAATGCGACCGGTGAGATCGGCGTCTGCCGCAAAATCTGCGCGCGCCGCATCATTGGCCGTCGCGCGAAATACACGCGCGTTGAGCGCCGCGTCGTTGTGAGAGCCGCGGTAGCGCACCGTGGCATTGCCAAACGGATTGCGACCGTTGAGCCGGTTGAACACGATGTCCTGAAAATGCCACGTGCCCCAGTTGAGATGACTGATCAGTGAACTCTCGACGATCGGAATGACGGCGAGAATATCGGTCAGATTGCGTTGCTGCAGTGCGGTACGCGCAGCGGCCGGTTGTCGTACGCCGGTGCATTCGTCCACGCGAGTGGCCAACTGCGCGCGGGTGAGTTTTGACGCGAGCGGCAGTCCTTGCCACAACGGGTAAGACGGTTCGTCCGCGCGCGGATGATTGCCGCACACCGCCTGGTACACCGCTCGCAAGTCAAAGCGAAAGTCATACGACTGTGAACCGCCGCCGAGCACGCCGTTGGTGAGCAGGACGGCATCGTAGGGCGATCGGGTGTTCGCTGTTGCCGCATACAGTTCCGCCGTCTTTGCGGCGACACTCGCGCCCCACGACTGCCCGTGCAACACGGTGCGTGTCGGTACGCCAACCTGCTGCACAAACAACTGTCGC